>DATFXC010000038.1:0-12094 GCA_035258625.1 Candidatus Udaeobacter sp.
AGCGCTGAGTTTCAGGCGCTGAGGTAGAGCTGTTAGGCCTCTTTCCGTAGAGTGGGTTTGACGCCTTAGTCGGGCAGAATACGCTCATATCCATGACCAGAGTGCAGTCGCCAATCAATATAGAGAAATGGATCGAGGAGAACGCCGATAAATTTAAGCCACCGGTAAGCAACCGGTACCTTTATGACGGCCGAGATTTTTTTGTGATGGTCATCAAAGGTCCGAACGCGCGGAACGATTTTCACCTGGTGGATTCGGAAGAGTACTTCTATCAGCTCAAAGGCGATATTAAGGTGCGTATTCGTGAAGGCGATCGCATCGTCGATCACATTATCCGCGAGGGCGAAACGTTTTTCATTCCGCCGAATGTGCCGCACTCGCCGCAGCGCCCGCCGGACACGATTGGGTTGGTTGTGGAGCGGCGCCGTGCGCCCGGTGAAAAGGAGCACTTGATTTTTTACTGTGAAAGTTGTGGAGCACTGGTGGAAGACATCCACTTCGATTGCAAAGACATCGTCGATCATTTTAGCAAGGCAATGCTCGAATTTTGGACCGACGATGCGCGCCGGACCTGCAAAAAGTGCGGCAAGAAAGTGGAAAAGGCGCAGCCGGTAAAGGTGCTGTAAGATCAGTGATGAGTGACAGGTGACGAGTGACAAGTTTTTGCTAACATCACTCGCCGTTTCTCATCACTCGTCACTTATCACTTTTTTGAAGATCGATCTGCACACCCACATTTTGCCGCGCGACTGGCCGGACTTCGACGTGAAATACGGCTACGGCGGTTTTGTGCGGCTCGATCACTACAAGCCGTGCTGCGCGCGCATGATGGTCGGCGATCGGCTGTTCCGCGAAATCGGCGACCATGTATGGAAGCCAACACGCCGAATCGACGAGATGGACGGGGAGGGTGTCTCGATGCAAGTCCTTTCCACAGTTCCGGTGATGTTCAGCTACTGGGCAAAACCGACCGATGCGCTCGATCTTTCTCGGCGACTAAACGACCACATCGCGCAAGTGGTTCGCGATCATCCGACGCGCTTCACCGGTCTTGGAACCATTCCAATGCAGGATGCGGATCTCGCCGCGGCCGAACTGGAACGCTGTGTCCGGCAACTCGGGCTCCGCGGCGCACAGATCGGAACGCACGTGGATGCAAATCCGAATTTTGGGCGCGTAGATACTCTGAATCTCGATAACGCAGCGCTTCAGCCGGTCTGGAGCGCCGCTGAACAACTCGATGCCGCGATCTTTGTTCATCCGTGGGACATGCTGGGGAGCGAGCGCATGCCGAAATACTGGCTGCCGTGGCTGGTTGGCATGCCTGCAGAAACGTCTCTCGCGATTTGTTCAATGATTTTCGGAGGCGTGTTCGAGCGGTTTCCGACGCTGCGCGTCGCCTTTGCGCACGGTGGGGGCGCGTTTCCATTTACCATCGGCCGCGTTGATCATGCATTTCATGTGCGCCCTGATGTGGTGGCGACGGAAAACACCACCAGCCCGCGTCGCTATCTCGCTCACGATGGAATGCCGGCGCGGTTTTACGTCGATTCACTTGTCCATGACGCCGACGCACTGAGGCTCCTTCTCAAATTATTCGGCGCAGAACGGATCGCATTCGGTTCCGATTACCCATTCTCGTTAGGCGAAACGCATCCGGGCAAACTGATCGAATCGATGAAGCTTCACGAAAAAGAGAAAGCACAATTGTTTTCCGGGACGGTGCGCGAATTTCTTGCCTTCGATTAGAAATTAATCCGGATCCCATCCGGTGCTGCACGCAGCGCAGACAAAAAATGGTTGCGGCGGCGTTTATAAAATATGAAGCGAATCCTGGTTGCTGTTGTTGTGCTGTCTCTTTGGCTGGAATGTTTTGGCGAGCGTTCGGTCGCTGCTGAAAGCCACGTTCAAGATGATCGCAAGCCAGACGCGAGCAGTACTGATCGAGAGAACAACCCGTTCGCGCCATATGAATTTTTGATTGGCGAATGGGACGTGAAGTCGGAGATCGACGAAAGCCCAATGGCTGTGCAGCGCGTCCGTTGGGGCCCAAACCGTTCTTACATTTGGTATGCGGTGGCTCTGCTTACCGATGGAAGGGAGGAACCGCACCTGGAAGGTATGTTGGTGTGGAATGGCGTGCACAAGAACCTCGACATGCTCTTTGTCATGGATTTGAAATCCGGACGCGTGCAGGAGCAGGGAACAATGTCGGTCCAAGCAGATGGAAGCTTAGTTCGCAATATCACCGGGGTGTATTCACCGGGGTGTATTCACCGGGCGTCCAGGCGATGACATGGAACGTTGGATCGGCTGGAGCAACAGCGCGTTTTCGCCAGACGTACAAGCAAATTGGACCTGACGAAATTCAAACGTCGGCGATGCGGGAGACTGAGCGCGGTTGGGTCGCAACTTTCCCAGGAAGCGATCGCCTCCTGATGATTCGGCGGTCGCGCAATTCCTGAGATCCGTTGTTCCGCTCTGACCCTTATCGGTTTGCCTTCGCGTGGAGGGTAGCATTTGTCATGTCGAGCGAAGTCGAGACATCTCTGGATTTGGCGAGCGGGCGGCAGACCAAAGATGAAAATCAAAGATTCCTCGACTGCGGTCGGAATGACATACAGTTGATCACATTTCGTGCCGAATCGCCCAGAGATCGTGGAACACCGGCTTGAATAATGATTCTTTGAGAAATGGAATGCCGGGTGATCCGCCGGTGCCTTTCTTCGCGCCGATGGTGCGCTCCACGAGTTTCACGTGTCGATAACGCCACTCCTGCAGACCTTCGTCAAAATCGGTCATCAATTCGAACAGGATCGAGCATTCAGGCGAATTCTTATACAAACGCAGAATCTCTTTCTGGACTCGCTCGTCTGCCCCGTTCGGCTGCGTCACGTCGCGGTTCTTCAACTCAGTCGGGATTTGCGCACCGCGCTTCTCCAGAAAATCATAGAAATGATCGACCACTGTGCGTTCATGCAGCAACTCATTGAGGCGATCGTATCCGGGATAATCAGGCTTCAGATAATTGACCGTTGATGCCCGTTTGTATCCAAGCGCGAACTCAATCTCGCGAAACTGCACGGATTGAAATCCCGATGCTGTCTCCAGTCGGTCGCGAAAACTCGAGAACGACGACGGCGTCATTGTTTCGAGAATGTCCACCTGCGCCACGAGTACTTTCATGATTGTGCGCACACGCTTGAACGTGTGGATGGCCCCGAAGAGATCGCCTGCGGAAAAATTTCTCTTTATTTTCTCAAACTCGTGCAGCAGCTGCTTAAACCAAAGCTCGTACGTCTGATGAATAATGATAAACAGCGTCTCGTCGTGTTCCGGCGGGCTGGAGCGCGGCTTCTGAAGCGAGAGCAGCTTCTCCAGATCGAGATAACTGGCATACGTCAGCGGCGGCGGCATGGCTTCGGATGCTGGATACTAGATGTTAGATTCGTGATCACAAAGCGCGATTCTTCGGTCACACATAATTGAAGATTGATATGACGCTGCGAGCCCGTCATGCTTCACGTCCAACTTTCACGGAGAGGATTTTATGGGAAGAACAATGGTTGGCTTCGCTATTTTGATCATCATTTGCGCCGGCGTGCGGTCCGCAACGGCTGGCGACAAAATCGACGTCCCAAAAGTCATCACCAAGTCCGATGCCCAAAAAATTCTGGGCGTGCCGGTCAAAGACGCCAAAGGCCGCAACCAGAACGGCAAAGGTGGCTACTACGATTCGGAATGGAGTTATCATGCGATCAACGGCGATAAGTGGCTCTATTTCGACGTTCTCTATGCGGGGCGAGAAGCTCCGCCGCATCTTACTCAGACAATGTTTTCCGTGCTGCCCGCCGATGGCAGCAAATCGACTCGTATCGACGGTCTTGGTGATAAAGCCATCTTCTGTCCTAACGAGACTGGCATGGCAATGTTGCATGTTCTCAAAGGCGATATCCTGATCACGATTGGAATTCACGGTCTTCCCGCGGACTCGGTCCTCGATTCGGAAAAATCGATGGCCACAAAAATTCTTGCCAACTTGTAGAGCGGCTGGCTCGGCCGCAAAGGAAGTCGGCAGATTGTTTGAGTCAGGCTCTGAACATGCGTCAGAGATTCGGAATTCCGGAAATCTGTGGATAGAACTCAGCCCATCTGCCGCAAGTAGTACTCGTCCCAGGCCGCCGGGATACTTTCCCGCGCTGAGTACGGCCCGGGTTCGTAAGCGCGCGAGGAAATACCTTGCTGGCTCAACTCGCACACGTGCCAGTCTTGCTTGTTGACCATGTCCCAGAACTCAACGGCATCATCCGGATCGAAATCGTTCCGCTCGAATGCTTCCGGATTAAAGAACCAATCGCATAAGATCAGTGTCCGCTCCGGCGACTGCGGCCAAAGTTGATGCACCATCACGTAATCCGGATGCAGACTCAGCAGCATGTTCGGGAAAATGGAGTAGTAGAAAACGAACCGGAAATCTTCGTCGCCGAAATTGCCCACGGGCAACGCGCAAGCGTTGCCGCTCATCGTCAAGCTTTTGTCGCTCGCGATCCGCATGAATCCACCGAGGAACGGTCCTTCGGTCAGATCATTCTCTGCGGAGTCGTATGGTGAAATTTTCGACAACTCCGGATGCACGCCCAAACAGTGATAACACTCCGAGTAGTTTTGAAAGATAAACTTCCAATTGGTTCGGACGTCGTACTCGATCCGTTTCACCGAGCGCAGCGTTGCCAGGTTCCACGACGAAAACTTTCCGTCGAGCGCTTCAAACCATTTCTCAAGTGAAGCAGAGGGATCTCCGAGATTCAGGAAAATAAAACCTTCCCAAAGACCTAGCCGCGCCGGCTTCAATGGATATTCAGCCTTGTTGAATCCTGGCGTCTCATCCATGTGCGGCGCGCCAAGCAATCGTCCATCCAGCGCGTACGT
The DNA here is from genome assembly GCA_035258625.1 of Candidatus Udaeobacter sp. Classification (GTDB taxonomy): domain Bacteria; phylum Verrucomicrobiota; class Verrucomicrobiia; order Chthoniobacterales; family UBA10450; genus Udaeobacter. The sequence continues at coordinate 4,930 of DATFXC010000038.1, forward strand.
CCACGCGTGATAAGCGCACTGAATCGCTGCGGCGTGTCCACTTTGCTCTTTGCAAAGTCGCGCCCCGCGGTGACGGCAAACGTTGTAAAAGGCGCGGATCGTCGATAGTTGATCCTTCGCCACGATCAAGCTTTCACCGGCTACTTCGGCAAGGAAATAGTCGCCGGGTTCGGCGAGCCGGCTTTGATGGCCCACCAACACCCAGTTGGTCGCGAATATCTTCCGCAACTCTTCAGCAAAAATCTCCGGTGAAACAAAATAGCGTTGCGGCAGCGTCTTCGCGCCAGGCTGAAAAGTCGCAGCCGTTTTGCGAAAGTTCGATCCGTCTTTCGTTTGCGTTACTGGCACACTGCAAGCTGTATGCGCCATATGTTTGCGTCAACGCGGTTGTAGAGCCGGTCGTCGCGGCGACCGCCTCATTCCAAATCGGTCGAAAACGAATTTACGCCAGCACCGCCTGGTGAAACTCGTACCAATCGTCAAGATTGTTCAGGTTCACGGCGTCTTTTGGACACGAAGCATCATCGGCGATGCCGCAGGCACCCAGAATGCCGCGCCGCGTTTCATCGTCATGATTGTAGCCGCGCACCGCAGCATTGTGTTTCTCGGTCGCCTCTCGGTTTAGCGATTTCGCATTCTGCTTTACCCACGCCTCGAACTGCGGGTAAGTCGGCTTTTTTTGCTTGATGTAATCGCGCACCGCCCCCTCTGCGAGTCCGAGCGCGGCGAGCGTCATCGCGTCGAAACCCTTGCCGACGCCGGGATAACCGGCAGCAAGTTTGCCCGCTTCCTCGAGCGAGACCTTCTGCCAAAGACGCGGGAGATGCAGAACGCCAAGTGGGCCCGCAATGCCGGAACTGATCAATGGAACATATGTGTCAGCCATAGTAACAGGTTTGGTAATCCCACCATCAGCGAATTGCAAGTTCCGACAGAGTCGGAAGCATCTCCCGTTGGAGGCGCTCTCTCACACACACATTGAGCAAAGCTGTAGCCATGGCGCTGTGCGTCCTCCGGGGCACACGGGTTCAAATGGCGGAACGCCCCACAGGGGCGTGGCTACAGCTTGCGAATAACCAAAGAATCGCCGCAACCGAAATCGCTGCTAATAGGAACAGGCCCGCATACACCATTGAGTCCTGGATCTGCGCCCGCTTTGCCGCTTTTGCGTAGGGCATTCGTGTGAAAGTCACCATCGTGTAGAGCGGCAGATAGATTCCGGGCAGCGCGGCTTCCAAGGCGTGATCGAGTTTCTTTTTCGCGCGAAACGTTTTCGACGCGGTCTTGTCTCGCATTTCGATGAAATTTCCGATCGCAAGATTGGCGAGCGCATCGGCGTTTTCTTTTCGGCGACGAAAGTATTCGGCGAATGCACGCTCGCGGTTCTGCGGAAATTTTTGCAGGCACTCGTCCAGTACCACGCAGTCTTCGAACGCAGCGTTCATGCCCTGGCCATAGAATGGCACGACGGCATGCGCGGCATCGCCCACGAGACAAACCTTGTCTCGGTAAAACCACGGCGCGCAGCGAATCGTCACGAGTGAACCGGTTGGATTGTTCCAGAAATCTTCAACCAGAGTTGGCATGAGCGGCACGGCATCCGGAAATTCTTCCTCGAAAAACCGGCGCACGTCGTTATCGGTCTTCGTTGTGGCGAAACTGCACGGTCCTTCGAATTCCCAAAAAAGTGTGCACGTGAACGAGCCGTCTGGGTTCGGCAGTGCAATCATCATGAAACTTTTCCGTGGCCAGATGTGAAGTGCGTTCTTTTCCATTCGCCACGAGCCGTCCGGCCCGGGTGGAATGGTCAATTCCTTGTAACCGTGGGCGAGATAACTTTCGTCGTATTGAAAATTGTCGATCTCGCTCTGCATCGATTTGCGAACTGCGGAAAATGCCCCATCGACGCCGATCACTGCATCGCCCCGCGCGCTAACCGGGCCGTTCGATGTTTCCAAATGGGCAACCGCCGACTGGAGATCAACACCGCTGCACTTGTGATTGAAGTGCACACGAATGTTGGGATAACGCTGTGCTGCTTCGATGACTGTTGTGTTGAGCGCCGCGCGCCCGATCGAATTAATGCACTTTTTCGGGTCGACATCGTACGGAGACAAATGCAGCGCGCCGGATTTCTGATGAATCATTCGGCCGCGCATCGGAATCGCATGTTCCAAAGCTTCATCACCGATCCCGATTTGTTCCAGCGCGTGAATCCCGCGCGTCGAAATCGCCAAGTTGATCGAGCGCCCGCCGACAATGTTCCCTTCGCGCGGATCAGCCCGGCGCTCGTACAGATCCACGTCATACCCGCGCCGCCCGAGATACGCGGCGAGTAATCCGCCCGCCAGACCGCTGCCAATCAGAACAAACTTCGCCACGTTCAGACTTAATCATGAACCCAAGAACACGGCGAGCGGGGACGCCAAAGGCTAGAGCGCAAAGCCGCGTGGGAAGCGGAGCGCGCGCGAATCAATCTACGAATCAGAAACCAGGAAAGCGGGAAAAGCCGACAACGCATGTGGCCTGGCGATCGATCCCACGGCGTCTGACACCCGCCTTCGCGAAGCTTCGTCGTGGCAGGCAGATGCCCTACAATTCCCTAAAGGCGTGGCCCAGGTGATCGAGAAGATCACGCGGCAGCAGCGATTGCTCGGTTTGGTAGCCGTTAAAAATCGCGATCTCGGCCGCGCGCCCGCATAGCCATGCGCCGACTCGTGCCGCATCGTAAAAAGAGAGCCCTTGCCCTAACAAACCGGCGCAAACTCCGGTGAGAACATCGCCCATTCCTCCGGTGGCCATGCCGGGATTACCGGTCGTGTTATAGCTCAACGGCCGACCGCGTTCAGCAACGATAGTGCGACTGCCCTTGAGCAGGAGAGTGACCGGAAAACGGTCGCAGAATTTCGCCGCCGTTTTGGCACGCGACTCCTTCCCTTCCGGGAAAAGCCGTTTCATCTCGCCCGGATGCGGCGTGATCAGCCGTCCGCCTTTGCAACGCCTGAGCACAGAAGTTTTTTCGGACGCAATATTGAGTCCGTCGGCGTCGAGCACCATTGGTTGCCGTGCTTTTTCAACGAACTCGAGGATTTCAGCTGCGCGCGATTTGCCAAGACCCGGTCCCACTGCCCAAACGTCGGCCTTCTCCTTCAGCAAGTCGCGGCACGACACGATCGGTTTCACCATTGCTTCCATGAACGCCGCGCCGGCGACAATCTCGTAGATGTCTTCGGGAACAAAAACCTCCACCAGACCTGCGCCGGCCCGGAGTGCACCTTGGGACGTCATTAGCGCCGCGCCGATGAATCCTTTGGAGCCGGCTACGACGCCGATTCGACCGAATTGATTCTTATACGAGTTGTATTTGCGTCTGGGAAGCAAGCCGTGAAAAGCAGACGGAGTTGCGATAATTTCCTTCGGTTTCATTGCTGGCGGCCGCAATTCATCCAATGGCACAATCTCGAGCCGCCCCACATAATTCAGCGCGCCATCGACCACGAGACCGGGCTTTGCGTATCCAATCGTGGCGGTAAAATCCGCGACGACACAGTCGCGATCCGTCTTGCCTGAATCGGTGTCCAGCCCGGTTGGAAGATCGACGGCAAACACGTACGCGCCCTTCGTCGTTCGCAATTCATTGATGGCGCGACAAGAAGCGCGTATCGGCTCGCGCAGCGGCGGCTTTGCGCCGACGCCAAGCAGACCATCGAGGATGAGCAGCGGCGCAGTAATGCCCGGATACGCTTCTGCTGCGTCCGCCTCGAGTTCGACAATCGTCATGCCGAGGTTCGCATCACCCCTCGTGGATGGCGTGGCGCCCAGAATCTCAGGTGGTCTGCGGCGCAGGTCTTCAAGCTTCTTGCGCATCAGCTCGCTGCAATCGGCTTCATTGAAGGCGAGGCGGACTTCGATCTTCCATCCGCGTCGCTCTAAACATTGCGCCGCGAAGAGGGCGTCCCCCGCATTATGTCCCTTGCCCGCGAACACGATGCATCGACCGGGTTTTTGGAAAAATTTCGTGATCGCCTGAGCGACACCGGCGCCGGCCTTGTTCATCAGCGCTTCAACTTGCACGCCGCTGGCAAAAGCCGCCTCTTCTGCGGCTTGCATCTGTGCCGACGTCAAAATTGGCAGGTCCAATCAGCCCTCCCGATCCGATGCCCCGGCGCGTGCTTCTGAGCCTGACGGTTTCGACGAGGTTTTCTTTTTTCGGGCGCTTTTCTTGTGCGAACGCTTCGAGCCGCTCTTTTTAGATTTCGTGACCCTGGTTTGATCAATGTACGGTTGCAGCGGAATGCTCTCCGCTGTGGCTACTCGCGTCGTGCCAAAGCCGCTGCTGACGGAACTGCGTCCACGGACTCCGGCTGCAATCTCTTCGGCAAGTTTTTGCCGATAAGAAGCGGTCTGCGCATACGCAGCTTCAGTCGGGTTGGTCAGAAACCCGCATTCGACGAGCACCGCCGGAATGGCAGTCTTTCGCAAGACGTAGTACCCACGGCGTCGCACTCCGCGATTGGCCGAAGGTGCGACGCCCGTGACATAATAATGGATGGCTGAGGCGAGCGGCAGGCTGTCGCGGCTGTAAAAATATGTTTCGATGCCGCTCGCGCCGCTTCGTTTTGTCGCGTTAAAATGGATACAGACAAAGACGGCGTTTTGATACGAATTCGCGATCGCCACTCGCCCTGCCAAAGGAACAAATACATCGGTGCTCCGGGTCATCACTACCCGATAACCACTCGCTGACAGGATATTCCTGAGGCGCAGCGCGACATCCAGTGTCATGTCTTTCTCCGCGATTCTTTGCCCGGGGATCCCACCGCGATCATGACCGCCGTGTCCTGCATCGATCACTACAGTGATGGGCGAACTGTCGGTTCCGGAGGTGCTGCTGCGCTTTGCTCCGTAGGAACTGCATGCCAAAACTGTGATCAACAGACCGGCGACTGAGAAGGCGATTCGGAAAAAGGTCCTGCGCATCACCGGTCGTTTGTGGGCTCCGCTGGGCGCGCGGAAAGTTTTGGTGCCTTGCTGCCCGAGGTTTGCGCAGGAGCCTCGACTATACCACCACGCACGGCGATTTCGCCGTTTCCGGAATGAACAAGGCGAGGTCGGCTTTTGGTTTCCATAAAAGAAGAGTGCGCCAGCAGTTCGCCGTTCAAACCAATCCTGGCATAGGACCAGGCGCGCGGAGCCGCGCAATGCAAAACATGCAATTGATTCGCGCGATCGATTTCCGCCTGCGGTTGCTCGAGAGCAATGGTGCGGCCTAACGAGTAGGTCGCATAAACGACCCCCGAATCTTTGTCCTGCACGCGCACGTACAAAGAAGTATGGTCTGGAAAACGATTGGTCATTAACGAGTACGTGCGGACGTCGCCGGATGCGGCATTGCCGTCTGGAATTCCGACTGTCTGTTGCCAGATCGGCCGTGCGTCGGTGACTTCAAAGACTCGGGTTCCGGAGTAGAAAAACTTTGCCAGATCCGCGAAGTAGACATTCGTCCGCACGTGATAGGCGCCAAATTCGTGCACCGGGTAAAGCGGCGTGAGATCGATTTGGCGTGTGACTCGCTGCCCGGCCGCGATTTTCAAAGGCGGCTCGGGATTGGCTCCGGCGAGCGGCGCGATCGGTTGTTCCTCACTGCCAGTAAGCTCGAACCCCAGCCAGGATTGGCCATCGGCGTCGTGAAGCTCAATATCGCGTCCGGCCAGGTTCGTGATCGCAACTGTCGCCACCACCGGTTCGTAAGCAATGTACTGCAGTCGCTTGAATTTTAGGTCCACCTGAATCTGCCCCTCTGCCACAGTGGCAAAAAGAAAAACACACAACGCTGGAAGAATGCGTCTCGTCACATTGCTTAATGGCGAAATCGGAATGACGAATGACGAAAGAATGCCTGATGACGAAATCCGAAATGGCATGTCGATCCTGGCTCGGGTCTTGGTCATTCTTGCTCCGTCATTAATTCGACATTCGACATTCGAGCTTTGTCATTTGCCGGGATGATGGAAAACCGCGTCATCGGGCTGAGGGACTTTTGGAAGGAGGAAACTGCTGCAAAAGTCGCGAGGGTTCCGCCTGGACAGCTTGCAGGTCGTCACCGTAATAAACCCGCACAATATAGCCGAGGTATTTGCGTGGTCCGGTATCTGCAGAACCTTTTGAACCGCGACCTTTTTGGCCCGGCCGGACTTTTGCCGCCGCCTCGGAAAGCGATGAGTCTAAAGCGCCGCCGGTTTTTGCGCGAACGTAGCGCACGAGCAGCACCTCTGGATTCGTATCTGACCAATCGTGCTTTGGCGTCAGCCACTCGTTGCTCACGTCCGCATCAGTCAGCTTGATATCTTTGTCGTTCACGACGTCATAGAGAAACACGAGAATTTTCACTTTGTTATGGTCGATGACCGCGCCCTGCTGTTTCTTGATCCCGATTTCCAGAGCCAGGTTCGTTTCGGCGTCCGCGTCGGGTGTCTCGGTGGTTTTGACCTCGGAAATTCCCATAACCGGGCCGTCCGCGTTCCCGCCGATATCTTTGTGGGACGGCATATCCGTTTCCGCAGTGGCCCCGCCGGGCTCGGCCGTAGGCGGAGTGGCCACTCCGACCTTCAACCGACGATCGGCCAATGCATAGGTTGCGCTATCAGACGGGCTGGTTTGCTTGATTCTGCGCCAAACATCATTCGCGCGATCGAACAATTGCATGGATTCATAAGTCTGCGCCATCTCTTCGAGCACGCCGGTGTTGTCTGGTTCGCTGTCCAACGCTTCTTGCAAACGGGCTAGCGCGTTTGTTGTGTCGCCTCGTTCTCGGAATTCTTTGCCTTCTCGCAGCAACTGATCAACGAGCGGAGGAGCAGGTGAAGTCACCGCTGCCGCTGGCGGGACCGTTGGCTGCACCGCCGCAGGCGCTACTATTGGCTGCACCGCCGCTGGCGCTGATGCCGAAGTCGATGAAGCTGCTGCGGGATGGGCGATCGTTGTCGCAATCGCCTGTGCCGGAACACGGTTCGCGCGCGCCCCTCCGACGTAGTAGGACGTCGCAAAAAAAATCTCGCCTATCGCCAGAATTACGATAAGTCCCAGCGCGACGTGAAAGTTTGGATCAATTTGGATAGCCCGTGAGAGAAGAGTCCGCATGGGGAGCAATTAAGTCAGTTTTCTA
>DATFXC010000039.1:0-4571 GCA_035258625.1 Candidatus Udaeobacter sp.
CAAGGGCAAGCATCACTGTCCAGGACGGCTCCTGGAATGCCAGCACTCCACCGGGACGAACCAAGCCAGCGACAGAGCGCACCACTGAAATCGGGTCAGGGAGGAACGTCAGAATCAAACGACCGACGGCGGCATCAAAGAGCTGATCGGTAACAATGTTGTTCACGTCGGTGTTGAGAAAATTCACATTGCGTAAGTCAGCCGCTGCAACGCGAGCCTCGGCCCGTTCAATCGAAGTCACATCGCGTTCGATGCCGACTACCTCCCCCGAGGCACCTACCAGTCGGGCAACTAACATGGACACGTCTCCCATCCCCGATCCAAGGTCGAGGACACGCTGGCCGGGTCCGATACCTGCTTCGCGAAAAAGGCGTTCGGTTATAGGAGCAATTATCGCAGCTTGTCGAATCAAGCGGTCTTGCTCAAAATCTGTATAACCCAGCGCGTAGTCGTGGGCGAATTCGCTACTCGTCACATCACCGGGCTTGTTAGCAGGTGCTCGCCTGTGATTCATAGTTTCCCTCGTCCCTGCTTATTGCACTTCTAGAGTCGCGGGTCCGGAAGAGACGAAGAACCTAGCAGGAGAACGCCCTCCGCCTGATTCAGACTCCGTTTAATTAGCGTGAAACGTTTTAAAAAAACCGCGTAAATCAGTCAAGTCAGGCAGCACCCTACACCCGCGAGGTCCCGTTCCATAAACGCCGCCAACCTTTTCATCCCCCGGCACAACGTAACGCTTTGCGTCGCCGCGATGTGATCTTTGATCAACACAATCTGCAAAAACGATCATCTGCACGATGATCCACAGGCCAGATGGAGGACTGACGCTAGAACCTCGGCGTGCTCAGCCTTATTGATATAGTTCAAATGGCGTTGCCGTGAACGTCGTTTGACCTACTTCGATCAAGTAACCGTCGGGGTCGCGGATGTAGCAACGAATCTCCCAAGCGTGCACTTTCGGCTCCGTCACGAAGTTGGCGCCCCGCGATCGCCACAGCTCGTAGCAGCGTGCCATATCGGCCACGCGCAGATTGATAAACGAGCTGAGGATGTCGGGCTGTTGCGGCGGTGAGGCGATAACCGTCGGCTTGTCGTCGGTAGGACCCCCGCCGCGATTGATGCTCAGCCAAATGTTTCCAAGCCGCAGAAACGTCGGCTCACCCTCACGCAGCACCGTCGCGCCAAAAACATCGCGATAGAATGCTACTAATCGCCCGATGTCGTTCACGATGAGCGTGACGGTGACGAGGAATTTCGGTTCGTCCTGTTGTTCTGATTGCATACGATTTTCGTCTCTTTCCATCACGCAGCGATTAGATCAAGTATGTCCCGTAACAAAATTCTATGCTAAGCCGAATGCAATCAGCAATGCGATCGACTACGCTAAAGTTTCACAGGCGTTCGCAGTGAACGAATTCGGTTGCAGAAAGTCGGCAGTGAAATTGATTCTTCACGCTCGTTGAAACTTATGGACCTGAGTGCCCGACCGTTTGCAGTTGGGCGCTGAGAATGTCCACCATTGAGGAACATTTATGAGTGAAGAAATCAGGACTCTGCTACAAACCTATCAACGCGCTCTGAACGACGCCAACATTGACCTCGTGAGGAGTGTTTACGCGGACGACGCGATTGTCATCGGCCAGCCTTTTCCCACGGCAACCGGCGTCGAGGCAATTCTCGCGCTTTATGCCGACTTTCTCTCCAAGCTCAACTTCAATGTTCAGTTCGACTTGCTGGAGATGGAGCTGAGGGATGACCTCGGCTTTATTCGCACCCGCTCTAATGGCACCATCGTGCCCAAAGGTCAGAAGCCGGCAGGCAGTGAAGGCAACCGCGAGATATTTATTGTCAAGAAGATCGAGGGTGTCTGGAAGTTCTATCGTTACATCTTCAACACCGAGGTCGCCACTTAACGCCTAACCATGCGATGAAGCCTATGGCCCTGGCGAAATAAGTTCAGCGCATTTGCCACGACACCCTGCCGTAGCTTATCTCTTTCTTGTTAGCACGCATGAACATCAACATTGGAGTCATCACATGAAAACAGTTGTCATCGGACAATCATCGGGCGCCAGCAGAGAAGCGATTATGGCGGTCTATCCGCGACATAAAGCACTCGTCGACAAATTCATTGCGCAAAGGGTCGTTCTCGGGATAGGTCCGTTTACCGACGGCGGGAACATGGCAATTTTCAAGACACGGGAAGCCGCGGAGGCATTCTCCAAACAGGTCCGTTCGTCCTTGAGAGGATGGTAAAATCGTATGCAATAAAAGATTGGGGAGATTCTTTGCTGCCGGAGTGACAAAAAGTTCACAAATCCCGACACAGCGTGCCATTGACTCGGCGTGCGTACTTGCCGTTCACATGATGCTGTGATTCGCGTTTACGATGCGAGCGGCAACGTGATTGAAACGCACAGACACTAAGGGCGATTTCAAAGAGTGGTAACACTCTTTTCGCCACACGTATGGATTGGAGTACAGCTTTATCCGCTATTGTGCCAGCCCGACACGACGCAGCAGATCAGTAAACCGAGGGTCCGAGCGCAGATTGTCCATCTCGGGGCTAACTCTCAGCAGCGTGAGCTCGTACTCGCGTTGCTGATAAGCTCTTTCGAGCCAGGCGAACGCTTCGTCCTTCTCACCCAGTGCTGCGAGCGAAGCCGCAACATCATAGGCCAGCCTGTAGCCAGCGGTCGTTTTTGTCGTACCGTTCTCCGCGACATAGCGGAGATAACCGTTCCAGCCGCCGTTTGCATACGCATCATGCATTTCCCGACTCGCTTCGCCCCTGCCGCCGAGCTCGGCCAATTTTATGAACTCGGCAACTGCCTCCGAGTATTGCCCGTTTGCCCTATAGCTGCGGCCCAGCACCAGATGCGCACTGGGAAAATTAGGCTCGATTTCTATGGCTTTGCGAGACTGCGTGACCGCCTCGTCGTAACGGCGCGCTTGCAAATACACGTCGCCTAAGATCCGATTTATGATGCTCGAGAGCGGATCGAGCTCTACCGCTCGCTTCGCTTCAGCGATCGCCTCCTCGTGTCTTCCCTGAGCCGAGAGAAACTCCGCACGCCACTGATGCGCAGTCGCATAATTGGGGTTCAATTCAATCGCACGGTCGATTTCTCGCAGTGCCCCTGCATAATCCCAATCGTAATCGTGCAGGATCTGCGCGAGCGAGGCGTGCGCCTCGGCGAGGTTTGGGTCAATCTGAAGGGCCTTCAGCGCTGCGGCCTTTGCTTTCGGCATCGTCTCATCCGGAGCGGCTGCAGCGTAGTTCGCCAGTAGAGCATAACAATCCGCCATGCCTGAATAGGCGAGCGCGTAACTGGTATCTTTCTCGATCGCCTGCTGGAAGTACGTGATGGCCTTTTCGAAATTTTCCGGCGTGCGTTTATTCCAGAAGAAACGGCCTTTTAGGTAAAGCTCATGTGCTTCCGTGCTTTTGGTTGGATGTTTAGCGATCAGCGATTCCTCCGCACCGGTCAACTTCGCCTGCAGCGTTTCGGCGACCGTTGTCGCGATGTCGCTTTCGACCGAAAAGATGTCGGTCAGTTTGCGGTCAAAGGTATCGGCCCAAAGATGGGAATCATTGGCCGCATTGATCAGCTGCACGTTCACCCGCACGGCGTCGCCACTCTTCTGCACACTGCCTTCCAGGATGTGGACGACGCCCAGTTGCTTCGCGATCTCGGGCAGGTTATCCGGCGCACTTTTGTATTTCTGCGTGGAAGTGCGTGAGATCACCTTCAAATCGGCAATCTTCGATAAGCGCGTCAGGATTTCGTCTTGGATGCCCTCAGCAAAGTAGGCGTTGTTGGGATCAGGACTTCGGTTTTCAAACGGGAGCACCGCGATCGATTTTTCCACAATCGCCGAGGCCGAGCGCGTCGGTTTCCGCAAGAGCAAGCCGAAGGTAGCGAGAATCGCGGCAAGCGCGAGCAACCCGACAGCCACTCGCGCCCGGCGCACCCGAGCCCGACGTTTCTGCACGGTCTGGAATTTCCCCGGCAGTGTCGCATTACCGAATTGATCGTCATAGAAGTTCACCACCGAGACGTGCGCGCCATGTTTTACTTCGCATTCACCCAGATCGTGGAGATACAGGTTCCAGCGCGGGTGCGGCACAAGGTCCTCTGCTACATGCTTTGATAAGAGGATGTGTCCTGTGTCGCCGCAATCCATCACCCGCTGAGCAATGTCAATTCCGGCTCCAGCGATGTTTCTTTGTTCGTTCACATCCCTGACTTCGCTCACCGGCCCGCTGTGAATCCCCATCCGTAAATGAATCTCAGGATGCGTTTTGACTGCCTCGCTGATTTCAACAGCGCAGCGAACAGGAGCCTCTACGCTGTCGCGAAAAATCAGCGCCATCCCGTCTCCTGTGGGAATCCGCACCAACATGCCGTTTGCGTCCGAAGCACGGAACTGTGCAGTGTTTCGTACGATTTCATTGAGCGCTTGTAATCGCTCGCGCTGCTCGGTGATCAGAAGCTTGGAATAGCCGACGATGTCCACCAACAAGACGTGACCAATCTCCAATTGCAGATCTGGTTCAGGAGGAGCGT
>DATFXC010000040.1:0-11112 GCA_035258625.1 Candidatus Udaeobacter sp.
TTACCGAGCTTGTCATCGCCATCGCCGCGTTGCAGGCGGGGCAATACACACTGGTGAAGGCATCGGTCGCAGGAGCGATCGTGACCAATTCGTTATTCATGCTCGGCGCCTCCTTCCTGCTCGGCGGTCTCCGGTATCACCTTCAGGAATTCAACAGGGTGGCGGCGCGATTTCAGGCCGGCTTGCTGTTTTTGGCTACCGTGGGGCTTCTAATCCCATCCGCCGTCGCTGCGCGCGATTCGTTAGGCTCAGGGGGATTAAATCAAGAGCTGAGCCTGGTGCTCTCATTTTTGCTTCTGCTGGCATACGGTCTCGGTCTTTGGTTTTCGCTCAACACGCATCGCGAATTGTTCGCGAGCAGTGCCGAGGAACACGAAGCAGTGTGGCCGATCGGCCTTGCGCTCGCGACGCTCGCCGTCGTTACGATTTTGGTGGCGCTCGTGAGCGAAGTATTTGTCGGATCCGTTCAGTACGCCGCAACCGCCTTCGGAATGAGTCCCGCATTCGTTGGGTTCATTATCGTGGCCTTGGTAGGCGCAGCTGCCGAGATGGCGGCAGCATTTTCGGCGGCACAAAAAAATCGTCTCGATTTAAGCGTGAGCATTGCACTGGGCAGCGCCGCGCAGATCGCTCTCTTTGTTGCTCCGGTTCTAGTGCTGCTCAGTTACTTCATCGGCCCAGCACCAATGGATTTGAATTTATGGCCGGGGGCGGTCGCAATGATTCTGTTCGCAACGCTGACCGCATCCCTCGTAACGACGTCCGGGCGCTCCACCTGGTTTGTTGGCGTGCTGGCAATTATGGTTTACCTGATATTCGCGACCGCGTTATATCTTCTGCCGCCTTCGGGAAACAAGTGAACAAGTAGGCTGCGTATTCGATACGAACCAATGAAAGTCTTATGAAAACAAAAGAGATCATCAAAAGAGCCCGTGAACTCGCGGAACCATTTCGCATCAGCAAAGGCAAAGATTTCCGTCTGAAGGATGTCGATCCAGACGACACCCTTGATTTCACCAAGGAGGCGGGCAAGCCGAGATCAAAAGAAGCGCTCGCCATGGGCGTGACGGCTTTGGCCGAACTCCAGGACAAACTTTACGCGCAGGACAAGTGGGCCGTGCTCTTGATTTTTCAAGCAATGGACGCCGCCGGCAAGGACGGCGCCATCAAGCACGTGATGTCCGGTGTAAATCCCCAGGGAGTCCAAGTCTATTCGTTCAAATCGCCCTCAGCAGAAGATCTGGATCACGATTACCTCTGGCGCTGCATGAAATGCCTGCCGAATCGCGGCCACATCGGAATCTTTAATCGCAGTTACTATGAAGAGGTGCTCGTAGTCCGGGTACACCCGGAATTTCTGGGAAAGCAAAAATTGCCTCCCGAACTTGTGGGCAAAAACATTTGGGAAGAGCGCTTCGAAGACATTCGCAATTTCGAGCAGTATCTGGCGAGAAACGGGATCGTCGTGCGCAAATTCTTTCTCCACGTTTCGAAGAAGGAACAAAAACAACGATTCCTCGACCGGATCGAAGACCCGCTGAAGAACTGGAAGTTCTCGTCCAACGACGCAAATGAGCGCGACTATTGGGACGATTACATGGAAGCGTATGAGGAAATGATTCAGGAAACTGCGACGAAGTACGCGCCGTGGTACGTGGTGCCGGCGGACAACAAATGGTTTACCCGCGTCATCGTCGCATCGGCGGTTATCGACGCGCTGACTGACCTCGATCTGGAATATCCTGAGGTGGATGAATCAAAACTCAAGGAGCTCGCTGGAGCGAAGAAGAAATTATTGAGCTAATAACGTCCGCACAAAGAAGGAGGTGGCGGTTTCGAGACGCGCTGACCGGTCTGCGCGCGCTACACCTGGTCATTGATTTCGGCGGCGAAGTCGTCGCGTTGCAAATTTCTCAGTCGGTCCCATTCGGCCGTGAGTTCCTTTTCATCATAACCGACCACTTTGCCGGTCGCTGTGGAATAAATTCCTGCGGCAACTGTCTGCCTGGTCATTTCCGTGACAGCGTTCCAATAGGCGGCAATCTGTGGGCGATAGGACACCCGCAACTTGTCTAATTCGTCTGAATCGATTCGGTTCGTTTTCCAATCCAGGATGAACCATTCGTTTTCGTCCGGGTGAAACAACGCAAGATCGATAAGCCCTTCCAGGCAATTCTGCTCGTCCATTCGCCAGAAGAACGGCATCTCAGCCAAAATGTTCCCAGCGAAAAACTCGGGATTCTCGGACGCATATTTGCTTAGCAGCTTCCATTCGCGTCGCGAGCGAGCCGGATCGGGGGAATTAGAAACGCTTTCGTCAAAAGCCGCTTGCCACGCCCCTGGGTGTGAATGCCATGGGATTTTCTGAGCAAAATCGTGCCACCAAACTCCATAACGCGTGGCTGGGTTCTCAATGCGCGGCGGGCGCAGCTCCGGTTCGATCTCGAGCCATGCGTCCGCGCGGTCCATAGGCTCAATTTCTTTTTCCGGCCTGCCCGCCGTAGCCTCGGCGGAGGCGGGAGCGAATTTGCTGGGGCTGATCGTGTGAACGAACTGGGCGGCCTGCCGGCGAGCATCGTCGATCCAACCGAGTTCGCGTTTCCCAAGATGCTCGGAAACGCACTCGCGCGGCGCGGACTTTTGTCGTTTGCGCGTCTCAACGCATTCCCATGCTTCATTCGAGAGCGCGGTCACGACGTCACAATTGCACTCACCATCTCCGGCACGGAGCCAACGGATTTGCGAATCGCGGTGGAAGTGGCCGCGGCTATTCAGGAAAAACTGCCGATCAAACGCGAGCACTAACGTGTGCTTCGCGCGCGTGAGGGCCACGTAAAGCAGCCGCTCCATTTCCTGTCGCTCGATTTGCTTAAGCTCGTCTCTGCATTCGTCGAAATCCGTCGGATCAAAAATGATTTTTGCGCCGGGCACGTTGACATTCCGAACCGCGTACGGATATCGCTGCGGTGCGCCCCGGACTTCACGCGTCAGGAACGGTACGATCACTGCCTGCCACTCGGAACCTTTCGCTTTGTGTGCGGTAATTAGTTGGATCGCATCCTGCGGCGACGGATGAGTCTCGCGCATCGCGTGAAATTGTGTGCGCAAGCTCTGCCCGAAGTCTCCGAGCGAAAGTCCGCGTGTTTCGGCGGTCGCGGCGATGCTTAGCAGTTTGTCGAGCTCGCTGCTTAAATCGCCAAATTCCTCCTCTGGAAGCGACCGCAGGCGTTCGCGCAGCTGCGTGCATCGAACGATCTCCTGGACGGCACTAAACAACGGTTGCAGCGCGATCGCTTCGCGAATACCCAACAGACCGTTCAACGTTTTCGCAACCACGCCGCTGCCGCTGGTCCGCTCGGCAATTTGAAAACGCGCGCCGTAGCCCTCGGAAAATCGGTGCAGGTCGTCATCGGACTGCCCGAAAATTTCGCGCAGAACGCCGACGATTTCGTAGCTCGCGTTCGGATCGGCCATGATCGTCGGCAGCGCCGTCAGCCAGGCGTATGCCGGGCTTTCGCCTTCGCGATCGCTTTCAGAATGCACTTCCACCGGAAGATCCACATCCACCAACGCGTCGCGCAGTGGTCGCAGCCACGCTTTCCGCGGGCACAAAATCGCAACCTGCCGCCATGATTCGGCGCGCAATTTTTCAAAACCGGTCTGGCTGAGCCAATCCGCGAGTTCGCGCGCTTCCAACACGGCGCGCTGCGATTCCGGTATTGCAAGATCTACGTCACAATCGAAATCGAAGCGAATCACTTGTCCTGGCAAGACATCGGGGCGCGGATTCAACTCCACAAACGGGACCTGCCCGTCCTGATTGTTCAGAATTTCGCCAAACGTGGCATTCACGAAATCAAGCTGCGTAGTATCCAGCCGAAAGGTGACGGAAAATTTCAGTTCTTCCGTGGTGCGAGTTGCAACGAGCAATTCGTGCAGTTCACGATACCGCGCAAGGTCCGCCGGGTCGCGATAAATTGATTGCTGGAAATCACCGACCATGCAGAAATGACCGGGGCGCGGTCCGGCTAAGTCGGATGGATCTTCCGGCCAGGCGCCGGTAGCTTTGGTGGAGCGCGCGATCTCCACGAGCACAAAAAATTGTTGTGGATCAGTGTCCTGTGCTTCATCGAGAATCACGCGATAGTTTTTTTCACGAACGCGGCGCGCTACCTCCGGAAGCCGCATGAGTTCTCCGGCGAGCGTCACTTGATCGCGGTAGGTGACCAGACCGCGCTGCAGCCGGAAGTCGCGGTAATCGCGTTGCACCTCAGCAGCAACACAGAGAGCGCACACATTGACCCAATCGCGCAGCGGTCGGAATGCTTCACGCCAGATTCGCACAAATTCTCTCGATGTCGTGGCGCACGGCGGCCACGGGACAAATTCATCGGTCTCGCGCCACCGTTTTTCCCAGTGCTCCAGCTCGGCTTTGGCCTTCGCAATATTCGACGTCGGCTTTTCGTTTGCAGAATACACTTTGGCAAAGTCCGTCTCCGGATATGGCATCCGCGGTTGAACGGCGGTGAGATCGATTTCGCTATTGTGCGCGAGGTCCATCAATTGCCGCGCTTGAACGTGACGCAAAAGCAGGCGGCGCTGTTCTTCACTCAACGAACGTCCGACAGTCGCGTATTGTTGGACGAATTGGTTCCAAAGATCCGGGTCGTCGGTGATCAGTTCGAGATTTTGCGGCAAACCGAGGTGATGCCCATGCGTGGCAAGCAACTTCATGCAAAAGCTGTGAATCGTCCCGAAGAACGCGCGGTTGAATGCATCCATCACCTCGGGGCTTTTTGAAATCTTGGGATCCTCCAAAATTTGCTGCCGTGCGCGCTGCTGCATTTCATCTGCGGCGCGGTTGGTATAGGTGACTACCACAAGTTGTGGCAGCCATTCCAGCGCCCGCGAACTCTTGGCGATCTGAACTACCCGGTCAGTAATTCCACGTGTCTTGCCCGAACCGGCCGACGCAACCACGGAGAAATTTCGGTTCAGCTCACAGGCGAACCGTTTGCGGGCATTTCCGTCAACGAGGCTGCTCATTAATAATCCTCGAGTTCGAGCGCCAGCGCGGGATGAGTCATCGCCAATTTCTGCTTTAGCAGCTCTTCATCGATGGCGAGCGTGGCCAGCGGATAATCATACGCAAAAGCGTACTCCGCATGCACCGGTCCATGCATTCCAAACACGCCCGTCTCCTGGATTCGATAAAGGTCATGCCAGAATTTTTTTTGGGAGAGCGCGTCTGCCAAATCAAATTGCGGCTCTAATTCATCCGCCAAACCCAACAAGGCCAGCCGCACGTTCGAGGCACCTAGCGCATGCGTGGCCAGTGCGTACAAGGCGAGCTGCACACCACGACCTTTCGCCAGCAATTTCCGAAATTTTTCCGCCGGAGCTTCCTTCGAACGCCGCTCGTGCAGATTAAGCCCGCGTTGCCGTCCGGTCTTGTAATCAATTAACCACAAGTCGTCGAAGCTGAGGCGCGATCGGGTGCGCTTGCCGCGCGCCAGGATCAAATCGATCCGGCCACGCACCCGTAGCGATTGATTTTCGCCGATCACGATATTCGTTGGCGAATCCAATGGCCATTCCGGTGCCATGTGTGTCCAGTCGCTCGCGAGGCCGGATAATTTCGCGGCCAGACGATCTGCAATGTAGAGCGCGTTGCTCCAGCCGGAGAGCCACCAGTCGGGTAAACGCCGTCCACACGTGACGCAAAGTTCGCGCACCTGATTTTGAAATTGCCCCGCGTGCTCAATCAGTCGCTCACGAATATCATCTACTTCGCAGAGCTCGACGAAACCATCACCGCTGGTGTGCTGCACGCTGTCCGCAAGCCAGCGATGCACCCATTGTCCGGTGGCAGTCGCCCACGCATTCCCGTTTTCACTGTTGGGATCGACCCCGAGAAAGACGCGCATCCACTCGATCGCCGGCCATTTCACTGCGGATGCCCACTGTGTCACGCGCAATGTGACTGGATTTACCGGCGGCGTGCGCAATGCGAACTCGTACTCGCCGAACGCGCGTTCTTGCCGCCGCATGTCGTAAGCGTAGCGTGTCCGGCCAACATTGATCGAGTCGGTTTTCTGCGCGTCAACCGGTGACCAGTCGCCCAACCACGTTCGCGTTTGTTCTTCCAGTGCGTGGAGAGTTTGTTGTGAAACGCTGCGGCCGCGCGTCTGAAAATAGAGACGCGAAAAGAAATCCGTCGGATTGGCGATTCGGCTCGGCGAAGTCTCAGAGTAAAGATTCGCCGTTACGCCAACGCCCACGCTGGCCGATTCAATCAGATTACAACGCTGCCGCCGCTGGATCTGGCGTCGCTGGGAAGGCCCGAGCAGGAAGGTTTTCCCCTCGACCATGCTCCAGTGGCCCTCGCCATGACGCCCGCGCCTTACCGCGCGGCGGTTCAAGGTTTTGTTCCCCTGGTTGAACTCGTCGATTTTTCCGTCCGTGACGAATTCCTCTTCGAGCCCGGGCCATGTTTCTTCGTTTAAGCCGGCGAATATCAGATGCGACCACGATTGGCCTTCCGCTTCCGCGTACGGGAGCAAATGCACGCGACTGTACGGGTGAGCGCCGCAGTCATCGCGGCTCACCGACGGGGCACTAAGAATCTCTTCGAGCCAACGCAGATAATTGGCTCTTGAAAAAGTCTGCGGCACGCGCTCCGCCCAACTGCGGCTGAGTCGCTCCACTTCACTCCAACGCTGTTTCCAACCGAACCGCGCGAAAATCGTCTTCGTCAGGCGAAGAAATTCCGCAAACATTCCCGCTGCCGGCAGGAATTGAATTTTCTCCAGCCCGTGCGCGATCGCCGCCGTGTCGTCTGAGCGCGCGCAAAGTTCACTCAGGATTTTAATGTCATCGATGAGGACGCTGTTGTAGGCGTCACGGAGTTTTTCTTCGACTTCGGGGACGGAAAGCTTGTCGAAAATGTTCGCGTCCGCAGCGCGCAGAAATTGGAAAAGAAATATCAATTGCGGATTTTCCTGAAGTTCCAACCAGGCGCGCCACGCATCGTCGTCGAAGACGCTCGGACTCAGATGCGCGATTCCATCGTTATGCGCGATCTGTGCTGCACGAAGAAAGCTCGCCACCAGTCGCGGCAGCGCGCCTTTCTGCGGGAACAAAATGCCGATACGCGCACAATCCTTTTCGCACAGAAACTTCGCTGTGAGCCCGACAATAGCTCGCGCCTGCTCGGTGGTGTCACGTCCGACGAGAAAATGGAAGCTGGACGACTGATCTCTATCGCGCGCTGTTGTCTCAGCGTCGTCCTGCGGCTCCGGTACCGGCACGGCCTCGCTGAACACTTCTTCCCAGCTGCCGACCCAGGTTTCGTCGAGATCGCGCGCTTCGTCGCGAGGATCATTTAAAACAACAGTCGCGTGCCGTGAAGATTTTACGGCCGCGTGCAACAACGGCCACAGCGGCCAGTGTGCCCCGTCGAAACCGGTGACAAGCAGGTTGCTGAATCGTGGCGGATTCTTTTCAACCTCCGCCCCTGCGAGCCGGTCGGCTTCATGAACAAACGTGAAACCGCAATCGCGACAGATTTTGTAGAAGCGCGCGGCGATCTCGCTCAGGATCGGCTGGTCAAATTCCGCCAGGCTCCAGCCGGCCGCGCCCAGTTCGTCGAACACACGCAGGAAGTAATCGGGATCGCGCTCGACGGATTTCGCGATGAGATTGCCGGATTGTTTGCTGTCCGTCTTCGCGGCGATCTCTTCGGCCGCGACGGCCAGAAGCAACCGCAAATGTTCGCGTAGCGGAAGATTCAAGCCACTGCCGCGCAGTAAAAGTTCGCGCAATTGCGCCGGCACAAGAAAGCGCACGCCCAGGAGTCCCGCAGTCGCGGGACCACCGGCGATAAGCTTGCTCCGCAAAAGTTGGGCGTGGCTGCGAAACGGAGTGACCACGGCAACCGGGGCGGTTTGTTCGAATGCGTGCGGAGCTATTCTTTCGAACCATGGGAGCAGCACGTTCTCCCATGCGGTATCGAATGAGCTGGCCAGGTGGAGCGAAGCGCGCATGGGACGAATGGGACTTATGGGACAAATAGTTTAGGCCCGTCCTTTTTGCTTGGCTCTGGTCGCCAATCGCGCGCGTGTCATCCGCCCGCGTAGACTGCCCTCGGCTAAAAAATCTTTCTCCAGCTTGCGAATTAGCTGGTCGAGCAGGTAGTTCGTTTGATGGATTAAGCAGTTGAGAATGTTCGCCACCACCTCCGCCGACCGGTTCTCGATATACGTCTCATATGTCTCCATAGGACACATTCTCTTTGTTTGCGAGGCTGCGCACGAACAGCACTTCGCGGCCGTTCTTTGGCCACAGCGAGAGCTTCCTGTTCCGGAGAAAATCGCGGTAATCTTCCAACAGTTCCTCCAACCTGGAGCGTGAAACATTGAGTAGTTTTATCTCTGCCTCTTCGGAGGTTCCCGAGATTTTGCTTCCTTCCACAATGTTCTGCTTCCCTGAACGCGCCGCCTGAATCATTTGATCGAACGTGCGGTCGCGCTTTTCCAAGAAACGTTCACAAAAACGTACGGTCGCCCGGAAAACAATCAGCGCCTTTTGATACGCTGCCAGTCCAGCGTAGCCGCCATGCGGCGGAATAAATCGTTCCCGCGGCTCGCCAGCCATACGTCCCATTTGTCACCTAGGTCCCATCTATCGCAAGCAACGTCTATCTCCCACCCGTCGCGTGATCCCCTCGCGATCCAGTCGCTCCAGCAAGGGCACCATAACGCGCCGCGAGCTTCCCAGTGCCTCGCGCAGCTCGCTCACGGTAGCCGACCCGCTTGTGGAAATGAATGCGATCACTCGCGATTTCATGCGCTCGAAGCTCTCGCGCAACAGAAGCACGTCGGGAGCGATTTCCATTAGCTCGCCGTTTTCGATTAAAAAGCGCGCCACTTGCCGCGCCTGCGGATCTGACTCGATCGCCTTCCGCGATGGTGGATCGAATGGGTTTTTGGAAAGCGCTTCGCGAATTTTTTTCTCGGCCGGTTGAACGTGTGCAGGCAGCGTTGGCTGATGGGAAGTGCGTGCGATAACGGATCCTTTGCGGACGAAATCGGCCTCGCATAGATCCGCTACTAGCGATTCAAACACCTCCGGCTGTTGAATGCGCAGCGCCGGTCGGAGCTCATTCAGATCAACACCGGCGCACTCCTGGTTTCGTTTGTGGGTTTTGTCGATCAAGTCAATCGCCTGTGCGCGGAGTCTCCGCCAGAATTCACAATTGGCTGCAATGTGTTGATGCAGGATAATCTCGCCGTCGCGTTGCAAACGTGTCAGCGCCTCAGAAATTTCATCGGCGCTAAACCGGGATTTGCTGAAAAGATTTTCTCGGTGCGCGAATCCATGCCGGCCGATTGTGGCGCGCAGCAAAGAATCGATGGTGTCTGGTGACAGGCAGGACCGCAGTGATTCCTTGTCGCCGTCCGGATCCAGCACGACTCCGCCGGCAATGGTGTGCTGCTCCGATGAGTCGCGAATGACAAAGCGATCGCCGATAAACGCAAAAATCGGTGATGCCAGTTTTAGCTGAGCGATTTGTCTTAGGCGTGTCTGGAGACGTCCATTTTCAGGCAGTGCAATCCTGGCCGCGGTCCTCGATGTGCCATGGTGAAAACACATTGACGAGCCGTTTTTAAGCGGACGCGCAGCAGCATTTTCGCGATCAAGGCGCGAAGATTTTTCCAAAAGAACAACCAGAGTCGAACCTGGCGTGCCAAGGCCGCGGATCGTCACCACGTCGCCGCGTTTGATCTGATGGACGGGAATATCCGGCAGATTGATGGCCGTGCGCATTCCCGGCCGGGCAATTTCCAATTCCTGGCCGTGACTCTGAATGGTCCGAATACGCGCTTCGAGATTGGTTGGAAAAAGGATGATCTGCTGTCCTCGGCGCAACGCTCCGCCGGTCAACGTTCCTGTTACAACTGTGCCGATCCCCCGTAGCGTGAACGCCCGATCGACAAACAGGCGCGGCTTGCCGACGTCACATTGCGGCTGCGCCGTTGCGAGTTGTGCGGCCAGCGTGTTTGCGAGGTCCTCAATGCCTGCCCCAGTGCGGACAGAAGTAGGTACGATTGGCGAGTCTGCAAAACATGTGCCACCGAGCTGCCTGCGAATTTGCTCCGTCATCATGTCCACTTGGCCCAGATCGCTCTTGGTGAGAGCAACCACCGCACGTTGCACACCCAGGTAGTTGAGGATTTGCAAATGCTCTTCGGTTTGCGGCATCCAGCCGTCATCCGCGGCAACCACAAACAGCGCTAGATCGATTGAGCCAACTCCCGCAATCATGTTCCGCACGAAATCTTCGTGCCCCGGAACATCAACGATACCGGCGTGAATTTTGTCGCCGTTTGTCGCCCTTAAATTCAATTCGGCGAAACCGAGATCGATTGTGATCTGCCTTTTCTTTTCCTCCGGCAGACGATCGGGATCCGTTCCGGTCAGCGCTTTGACCAGCGCGCTTTTGCCATGATCAACATGGCCAGCTGTGGCGATGATGAAATGCCAAGTGCTCACGTCCTGCACGCGG
Organism: Candidatus Udaeobacter sp.; assembly: GCA_035258625.1. GTDB lineage: Bacteria > Verrucomicrobiota > Verrucomicrobiia > Chthoniobacterales > UBA10450 > Udaeobacter. Next base: position 10,568 of record DATFXC010000040.1, read on the forward strand.
CGCTAATCGCGTTAATCAGCAAGTAGTCCTGGTGAGGGAAAATTGTGCGGACATCGAGTTTGAACCGGTCGTCCGCAATGTAGCCAATCACCGGCGGATCCGACGCCCGAAGACTCGCAGCGAACTCCGCCAGCGACGAGTTTCTGGGGACGATATCGATCGTCACCGAGGGGAGGTTCGACTTCGGCAATGTGCCACCGCCTGCTTTGGACCTGCCGCGGCCGATTGCAATTTTCAGCGGCAAACGCTCCAAACGCGAAGAAATTGCCGCGGCGCGGACGCGCAATGCGTCCTCCACGGATTGGAGGAGCGCGAGCGCCGGGATTTCATGGGTCTTTTGATCGAGATGAAGATCCACAGTGGCTTGCAGTGCGGCAAGACAGAGCTTATCGCAGCGCAACGCCCGAAACAGCGATTCGCGTTTGAGTGCCGTCACGAATCGTTTTCTTCCGACGATGATTCCCGCTTGCGGGCCACCGAAGAGTTTGTCGCCGCTGAAGCAAACAAGATCGGCGCCGGCTTTCAACACTTCAGCCGGGGTCGGT
>DATFXC010000041.1:0-9917 GCA_035258625.1 Candidatus Udaeobacter sp.
AAGATGTGGCAAAGCGCTTGATTGATTACGGCTTTCATGCGCCAACCGTTTCGTGGCCAGTTGGCGGCACGATGATGATCGAGCCGACCGAGAGCGAACCGAAGCACGAGCTCGATCGTTTTTGCGACGCGATGATCACCATTCATGCCGAGATGCAAGCAATCGCCGACGGAAAACAGGACCCGCAAAGCAATTTGCTCAAAAACGCGCCGCACACCGCGCGACAAATCGCGTCCGATAAATGGGATCGCCCCTACTCGCGCGAACAAGCAGCTTTCCCCGCGCCGTGGACGCGTGATCACAAATTCTGGCCCGCAGTTGGCCGCATCGACAACGTCTATGGTGATAGGAACCTGTTCTGCTCTTGCCCGCCAGTGGAAGAGTTCGAAAACGGGTAGCGCGGGCGGGCGCTACCCTTCCGGCGCCAGCTCCGCGGTGCCCACGCGAGTGGGAACAAGGCGAAGCGCGCTGCCGTTCGTTTCCTCGGCTGCAGCGGGACCCGCTTCGTGATATTCGGCATCACTGTTTACCTGCCAAAGGTCATACAGTCTGGCGTCGCCGAGAATATTTTCCACGCACAACATCGCCGTCATCATGGCGTGGTCCTGGTTGTTGTATTTGTGCATGCCGTTACGGCCAACCAGGTGCAGGTTTGGGTAACGCGTGTCCAGTTCCTGACGGATGGTGGCGACGTGCCCCGCGTAGTTATCATCGTAAACTGGATATGCTTTTTTCTGGCGAACGATGCAGCCATCGACGAAATCGCCTTCCTTCGCCAACCCGATCTGAATCAGCTCGCGCTTTGCGAGTTCGATCAAGTCCTTGTCGCTAGAGTCCCAAAGACCGTCGTGTTCGAAACAGAAATACTCCAGACCGTAACAAACCTTATCCCTCTCGGGCACCATTTCGGGCGACCAGGAACGGAAGTTCTGGACGCGGCCGACCTTAACGCTGGGGTCGTGAATGTAGATCCAGTTATCATCGAACATCTCTCGATCTTTCAAGATCAGCATGACGGTCAGGAAATCGCGATACTTGAGGTTCTCAGCTGCGCGCTTGGTTCGTTCACTCACGGCCGGTGACAAACCGCAGACCAGCTCCCGCATCGGCGCCGACGAAATGACATGTTCAGCTTCGATCATTTGCAGATCTCCGTCGCCGTTCTTGTATTCGACATTCCATTGGCCGGACAAATCGTCGTAGGAACAGCGCGTCACTCTGCAGCCCATCTCCAATTTGCCGCCCAGCGCCGTCATCTTTTTCGCACAGGCTTCCCACATCATCCCCGGACCTCGCCGAGGATAACGGAAAGAGTTGATTAGCGTCTTAATCACTTTGCTCCGATCGCCGTTGTAATGCTGCGGAATGAGCGCGTTCTTGATTGCACTGCCTAGCGACAGGCCTTTGATCCGTTGCGCCGCCCAATCAGCGGAGATGTCCTTACAACTCATGCCCCAGACTTTTTCGGTGTAACTCTTGAAGAACGTGTTGAACAGTCGTTTGCCGAATTGATTGCTCACCCATTCTTCAAAATTCCGCGGGTTCCGCACCGGGAACATACGCGCTTTCAGCCAGGAAAGAATGCACAGAATCGATTTGAAGACGCCCAGTTTCAGCAGCGCTTCAACTGGCTTGAGAGGATAGGAGAAAAATTTGCCGCCATAGAAAATGCGCGAGGAGCGCGGCCGCATGAGCATGTCGTTGGGTAAAATCTCCGTCCACAAGTCTTCAACGGCCTTCGATTTTGAGAAGAACCGGTGGCCGCCGATATCAAAATGAAAGCCCTTATAAGTGACCGTCCGCGAAATGCCGCCCACGTAAACGGGATCGGCTTCCAAAATCACAACATCGACGTCGTTTTTGGAAAGCAAATAGCCAGCCGTGAGACCTGCCGGACCTGCACCGATTATGACGACCTTTGGCTTCATACTCTGCTACGCGACCCAGTTGCCCCGGGTGAAGTTCCAGACGTACCAGCCCTGTACGCACAGCCCAGCAGCGCTGACTAACGCTACTGCCGCCGTCCCTAATGCCCGCACCCATATTGGCGGCCTGCGAAATTGACGCAGAAAATTCAAAAGCGCCAGTACGATCAAAGCGTACGCGCTGAACTCGTAACGCAGCATACTTTCCATGTCGACGCATGCGACACCGCTCACCGAAAGGTAATAAATGGTGGCCGCGCAGAAATAGATCCCTGCCCGTATCGGCAGACCGGCCCGGCGCCGAATCGCTGGAACGAGTTCGCAAACTGCAATAGCGACTAAAAGCGCGGCGCCGAGCGTCATGGACAACTGACTCGCTTCGATTGGATTATTCAGTGCCGGAACAAACCAGCGATAACTTTCGGGTCTAACCACCGCAAGGTAATCGGGCACGATGCCCCAGGCAGCCGCCTGCGTGAGCATGTAAAAGTCCCAGCGACCCCAGCGCAGCTGGCAAAAGGCGAAGAATGCAAACGCGCCGCACGCTGCGACAACTGTCAGAGCGACAGCTGCCCGGTTCTCTCGAACCCAAGTCCGCGGCTTGAACAAACTGCGCCATCCAGTTTTAAAAACGGAGCACACCACGGGAAACGCGGCGCACACAATTCCGACGATACGGGCTGCCGACATGACGATTCCGTGCATTCCTGCCAAGACTCTCGCCGCCCGACCTTCCGCGGTGCTCCAATACATGAAGCCGAGCAACGCCATCAGAAAAAGAGATTCCGAGTACGCGGCGACCAGGAAAAACGCCGCCGGGTTCGCGAGGATGAGGAGTGTGCCGCCCATTTGAAGCGCCCCTGGAACTTTCCAACGCCTGCAGAATAGGAAGAAATAACTCCAAAAACCCCACGCAGCGAGCTGAGCGGTGATCAACAGCGCTGTGCCGGTGTTGACGTTGAATGCATATCGCAACAACGCAGCAATCGCAGGATAGGCAGGGAAAAATGCGACGTTCGAGACCTCCATCACCTTGTGATCGATTGGCGGGACGATAGTCTGGTACCCGCGATCGATAATGTTCATGAACCAGTAACTGTCGTGCTGGACCAATGCGGAGTAGCGCTGAGACAACGGCTCTTCGGGTGCAAGCAGTCCGACTGCCATTACAACCTGCAAAACCGTCACGGCGAGTCCCGCTAGCAAAGGCGTCAGGAAGCATCGCAGGCGGGTCATCAAATGGTAATCGTAGAAGCTGGCCAATCTGCTCGCGAAACTCTGAATGCCGCGGTAATCTTTCCAACTCGGTTCAGCCATCCGGATAGATGACTCGGGAGAAACCACAAACTCGGCAGGACGCGAACAACTTGTGAAACTTTCGGCAGTAGTAATGTCGGATCGCATCGGTTCCAGCTGATTTCAGCGACTGGATTCGACGGCGATTGAGATTCGTTTATTCGCACGGACGTTTTCCGCGCTGTTGACCAATAAGTTTATTCCACGGTCGATTACGTCGGGCATCCTGTTACGACCCAGACACGAGAAGTACGATTTCGCCTTTCGCCGGGTAGGCCTGATAATGTTCGAGGAGTTCGGCGGCGGTGCCACGGCGGAATTCCTCGAATTTTTTTGTCAGCTCGCGCGCAACGCAAAGTTGCCGGGCAGGCATGATCTGAATGCAGGCGTCGAGCGTTTTGACTAATCGGTAAGGCGATTCGAAAAAGATTGTGGTCGCCTGGCGTTCGGCTGCCGCCCGTAATTCGCGCTCACGTTGTCCGCTTTTCACCGGAAGAAATCCACGGAACGAAAATTTCTCGGTGGAAAATCCGGAACCCAGCAAAGCGGTCAGGATCGACGATGGCCCCGGGAGGATCGTAAACGGCAGTTTGCGCTTGATGCATTCGCGAATCAGGCGCAGTCCGGGATCGGATAATGCAGGCGTCCCCGCGTCGGTAATCAGGGCAACGTTCTCGCCGCGCGCGAGGCGTTCTGCGAGTTCGATTGTGCGCGCTGCTTCATTGTGTTCATGATAACTGACGAACGGCTTTTTCATTCCAAAGTGTTTAAGCAATAACCCGGAATACCGCGTGTCTTCTGCCGCAATAAGATCGACGCCTTTCAGGATCTCGATTGCCCGCAACGTAATGTCGCTCAAGTTACCGATCGGCGTGGCGACGACGTAAAGCATTCCATATCATCGTTCAAAGTCTGCTTCATGCTATCGAGCGAAGCGATTCACCTGACAAAGCCAGCGAGGTATTGCCGAACGAATCTGTAAACGGAGGGAAATGAAAACACAGTCCTATTTATTTATCCTAACGCTTCTAACGCTCGCAGGATGTGCGACAGAACCGACCACGGTGACAACCACCACTACCACACAGGAAGTCACTACGACAACGCCAGTGCGAGAGGTCGTAGTCAGCCGGCCGCCACCACCGGTTTGGGTCGAAACACAAACAGTGGCCCCCAGGCCGGGTTATGTCTGGACAACCGGCTACTGGCGATGGACTGGCACCACCTACCTGTGGGTGCCGGGCTCCTGGGTCGTCCGCCCACGACCAAGCGCAGTTTGGGTCGCCGGCCATTGGGTGTCGCGTCCCGGCGGCTGGGCATGGATTCCAGGCCACTGGCAATAACGGTCGCTCAACAAACTAATTCAGTTCGAGGCGAACACTTGGCGCTTGTTCTTCACCAACCCAGGATCTTGGCGAAAATTAGCGGCGCGACGATTGTTGCGTCAGATTCGATAATGAATCGCGGAGTATCCACGCTCAATTTTCCCCACGTGATCTTCTCATTGGGCACGGCGCCGGAGTATGAGCCGAAGCTGGTCGTGGAATCACTGATCTGGCAAAAAAAACCCCACTCCGGCACGGGCGTGCTGACTACGTCCTGATTCAGCATGGGCACCACGCAAATAGGGAAATCGCCTGCAATGCCCCCTCCGATTTGGAAAAACCCGACGGACGAATCCTTCGATACGCCGCGGTACCATGTTGCGAGTTCGATCATGTATTCAATCCCGGAACGGATCGTCAGCACGTTGCTAATCGCGCCGGTGATGCAGCGGGCGGCGTAAATATTTCCGAGGGTCGAATCTTCCCAGCCGGGCACAAACAATGGAAGATTCTTCTGGGCAGCGGCAATCATCCAGCTATCGGCGGGATCAATCTCGTAAAATTGTTTTAGCCGGCATTCGCGCAAAACCTTGTAAAGGAATTCGTGAGGAAACTTTCTCTCATTGCTCTCACAGGCGGCGACCCACTCGTCGAGGACGATGCGCTCAATCCGTCGCATCGCTTCCTCTTCCGGTATGCAAGTGTCAGTGACGCGATTCAGGTGCCGCCGCAGCAGCTCAAGTTCCTGTTGTGGAGATAGCTCCCGATAATTCGGAATGCGTTCGTATTTGCTGCGCGCGACGAGATTGAACAGGTCCTCCTCCATGTTCGCGCCCGTGCAGGTGATGGCGTGGACTTTGTCACGGCGAATCATCTCTGCCAGCGACACCCCGAGTTCGGCGGTGCTCATCGCGCCGGCCAGAGTGATCATCATCTTTCCGCCACGATCGAGATGGGCAATGTAGGCGTCGGCTGCGTCTTTCAGCACCGCCGCGTTGAAATGCCGGAAATTGCGCTCAATGAACTCGCTGATGCTGCCCATGTTCACATTACCAACTTCACAATGGGTCTAATGCTTTGATGCAAAACTTTCTGCGCGCTGGTCAAGTGTTAATTGCATTTTTTTTAATCTACGGAATCGCGGCCAGAATGCGCGATGTCAAAGCGTTGGGCATCACTCCAAGGAAAACAACTGCTGCGGCAAGCAGAGTGACCGTAGCTTGCTGCAGCAATTGGGACGGGATGCGTTCTATCGATTTCGCAGCCGCGAGCGACGGTGCATCGACAAAAATCGCTTTCAACACGAGAAGGTAATAATACAGCGAGACGAAACTGCCAGCGAGGCCGAGTGCGACGAGCCAGAGAAGTCCTTGATTTGCCCCGGCATGCAGTGCAGCGCTGAACAAATAGAACTTGCCAAAAAATCCAGCCAGCGGCGGGATGCCTGCCAGCGATAACATAAATATAGCCATGCACCCGGCGAGCAATGGCGACCGTGAAACCAAGCCGGCAAAATTCGAGAAATCGTCGCCGCCCGTCTCGCCCCGTACCACACCAGCCACACCGAATGCGCCTACAAGCGTGACTGCGTAAACGGTGATGTAGAACAATGCTGCAGAAAAGCCGTCGCGACCGCCGGCCACGAATCCAATCAACGTGTAACCCGCGTGCGCGACCGCGGAGTACGCCAGCAGTCTGCGCACGTTCGATTGTGCCAGCGCTACAAGATTGCCGAGCACGATCGACAACGCTGCCAGCGCCGCAAGCACAGGCGACCAGCCGGCCGCCATCGCGTGCCAGCCGGCGCTGCCGTGCACCGGCGCAAACCCTATGAGTACGATTTTTCCCAGCACAACAAACGACGCGACCTTTGAACCTGAAGCGATGAACGCCGCGCTCGCAACAGGCGCACCTTGGTACGCGTCGGGTGCCCATAGATGAAAGGGCGCGGCGGCGATTTTGAATGCGAAGCCGACGAGCGTCATGACGATACCAACCGCAAGCAGCGGCTGCACCATTGTGGTCGCCAGCCTTTGCGAGATCGCGTCGAGACCGGTTGTCCCCGAAATGCCGTAAATCAGGCTGATCCCGAAAAGTGTGAATGCGCTCGATGTGCTGCCGAACAGGAAATATTTAAGACCAGCTTCGGCTGAGCGCACATCTGATTTGTCGAATGCAGCCATGACGTAAAGCGACAGGCCGAGCAGCTCGAGGCCAATGAAAATCATCAACAGTTCTTCACTCCCGACGAGCAACATCAGGCCAACGGTTGCCAGAAGAACAAGCGCAAGGTATTCGCCGGGATGTCGCGGCGCCTTTTCTGCCTGCGTCAGCAGGATCGTGAAAAATGCCAGCGCGAGGCAAATGATTTTGAACAGTGACGTAAGCGGCGAGATCATCAGCATTCCGCCAAACAGCGTCTCGTTGCGCGGCAAAAACAGGACTGCCGCGATTGCAATCACAATTCCCAGCGCCGCAACAAATGCGCACGCCGCTGCGCGTTTCGAAACAAGACTGATCGACAGCACAACCAGAGCGCTCAGAACTACGACCCCTTCAGGCGATCCAAGTTTGAGAAGCTCCAGGTAAGACATCGTTAAAGGGCGTTGCAGCACTGAAGATGCGTTAGGCGTTTCATTTCAAAAACCTCATCGTTTCGACAGCGGGCGTGATGCGGTCGAGCAACAGTTTCGGATAAATGCCCACGGCCAGTGTGGTGAGCATCAGCATGCAGGCGCCGATTTTCTCCGGGATCGTGATCGGGTTGAACTCTTCCCGACCTAACGTTGTAACCGTTGTAGCTTTTGTAACTTCATCTTGGACGCCTTTCTCACCAAAGAACGATTGTTTTAACGCACGCAATGTGAACGCCGCGACCAGCACCATCCCAGCTCCCGCGATCCAAACCGCAATCGGATATGTTTTCCATGCGCCAATAAGAATCGTGATCTCGGCCGCAAATCCGCTGAAACCGGGGATGCCCATTGAGGCAGCCGCGGCCACCACGAAAGTGAAAGCCGCGAAGGGCATTGCGCGGCTCAGATTCATTCCAGAAAGAGCGTCGAGTTCCCGCGTGTGCGTGCGCCGGTAGATCATACGCCCTGCGACAGCGAATAGGAGGGCCGCGATGACGCCGTGCGAGAACATTTGCAGTACTGCACCAGAAACGCCGAGCGCGTTGGCCGTGCCAAAACCGAGTAACACAAAGCCCATGTGGCTCACGCTCGAATAACCGATTACAAATTTCAGATCACGTTGGCGAAGCGCCACTGCCGCTGCGTACACGATTCCGATCACTGCGAGCACAGCGATCCATTTGCTCCACATCTGAAATCCCTGCGGAAAAAGATTCATTGCGACGCGCAGACCGGCGTACGAGCCGAGCTTCATCACAATTCCCGCGAGCAACATCGAACCCGCCGTCGGGGCAGCGGCATGCCCAGTCGGCGCCCATGTGTGCAGCGGCCAGATGCCCGCCAGCACAGCAAAGCCTAGAAACAGGACCGGAAAGGCCCAAGATTGTAGTTGTGGAGAAAATTCGAACTGCGATAGCTGATTTAAATCCAATGACCCGCCGGTGACATAAGCGATCAGTATTCCAACGAACACGAACATCCCGCCGAAAAATGAATACAGCGTCAGCTTCATTGCGCCGTATTCCTTGTTGGTCGAGCCGAAGATCGCGATGAGAAAATATTTCGGAACGATCACCAACTCGTAGAACACGAACAGCAAAAACAGATCGGCGCTGAGGAACACGCCGTAGCACCCACCCACTACCAGCAGCAACCAGAAGAAGAATTCGTTCTGCCGATGTTCCACGTCCCATGAAAACAGCACCGTGTTTACCGCGGAAATGCCAGTGACAAGAACCATCGTCAGACTGACGCCATCGAGCGCCAGATGGTAATTCATCCCAAGCGGCGGGACCCACGGCACGCGCACGATTGTTGTGAAGTGTGTCAGATCAGCAATGGGCGTGCGAACGAACACGATCACGCCCAGGACAAGTCCTGCGATGGTCGTTAGCAGCGCGATCCAGCGAGCAAACGCGCGCGGCAAAAGCAGCAACAGAACTGCGCCGCCAAACGTAAGGTAAAACGTCCAGGCGATCATGCGCGGTTACGCACTCGATAGCGCTCCGCCTTCTCGCGCACATGAAATCCTATCTCGCGCCTCGGCTTTTCCGGCGGGGCCATCAGCTGCCGGATCGCTTCCAGAATCGCCGCGATCTCTTCGTCATGTTTTCCGACGCGCTGTTCCAATTCAGCAAATTTTCTCGCAAGCTCGCGATTCGTGTCCAATGTCTCGCGCAGTTTCACAAATGCGCGCATGATAAGGCGATGTTCACCTTCAACGGCGCGCTCGCTATTCAATACACTCGAAAGCATCGCGACGCCTTGTTCGCTGAAGGCATATGGCCGCCGTCGTCGTCGGCCCCAACTTGATATTCCAAATTGGAATTTCAAGTTTACAACTTCCTCAACATCAAGCTGAAACATGAAGTCGGGCGGAAAACGTCCAGCGTTGCGCTTCACCGCCTTATTCAAATTCCCAGTGGTCACACAGTAGAGCGCGGCCAGATCGGAATCCAACATCACTTTCTGGCCACGGATGATGAGAATTGCGCGAGCGATCCGTTCGATTGGGATAATTTGTTTACTCACTGCCGATGATTTCAACCGAACAACCGCGCCATATGAACGACGGTCGTATTGAAAATGTTGAAGATGAATTGCGGCACGATGCCGATGGCGAACATGAGCAGTGTTACAGGAATCACGACAAGTTTCTCGCTTCGCAAAAGATCAGGGAACGTGCTGCAGGTTTCTGCGAGTGGTCCGCTAAAGAGGCATTGCATCGCTCGCATAAAAACGATGGCTGTCACGAGGAGGCCGATCACGGCAAGGGCCGTGAACGACGCCGCCATCGCGAACGAGCCTTTGAAAATCAAAAACTCGCCAATAAATCCGTTCAGCCCCGGCAAGCCGAGCGACGAAAACATGGCGACGCTCATCCATCCGCAGAGCAGCGGTGTTCGCTGCATCAGCCCGCCGAAATCGTCGATGCTACGCAGACCGCGCCGTTGTTCCAGTAATCCGACGAAGTAGAAGAGCGTCGCCGCGGTAATGCCGTGATTGAAGATTTGCATGAACACGCCGCTCAATGCCGCGTGCGTGTCGATCCCTGCAGCAACAACCGGTGACGCAGCGAGCGCAAAAAGAGCGAGCATGCAGTAGCCGAGATGGTTTATCGAGAGGTACGCAACCATTCGTTTCAAATCGCGCTGCGCCCATGCGGCCAGCGGCGCGAGGACGATGGAACAGACCGCCAGCGCGAGCAGCCACGGGCCGATGATTTTGATTTCGTT
>DATFXC010000042.1:0-7298 GCA_035258625.1 Candidatus Udaeobacter sp.
AAGATGTCGTACCAGACGTACTGAAGTTTCCGAAACATTCAAAGGACTCACCCCAATTTATTGGTTCGTGTCAATTAAATGGGCACGATCTCCAGGGCACAGCGATTGGTGTGGTTAAGAATGAAGCTGGTGTTGAAACCCTTCCAGCAGTGGTCGCATGGAAGATTGACCAGAAGCAGATGAAATTCGTCAAGCTTGAGACAGAAGGACTTCGTTGCTCCCGCGATGGAATAAGTACTGCCGACGGTGGGCTTTGAACCGTCATCTATAGGTCGCGACTCGACGGTCATGACTTATGCCCAACGAATACGTAAATCCGAATAGTCTTTTCCCGAGCTTGCCGCATGGCTTTTCTCAGATCGTGGTAGCCAGCGCGAGAAAGATGGTGTTCATCTCCGGACAAACGGCTTGGGACGCACGGAAGAACATCGTCGGTGGAGACAGCGTTCTTGAGCAGGCACGGCAAGCATTGCGTAACCTTGAAACGGCGATTGAAGCGGCTGGAGGCAGTTTAAAAGACGTTGTTGCTCTGCGGATTTATATCGTGAACTATCAGGCCGAGAGCGCAACAGCCGTTGGTACTGCTTTAAGAGAATTTTTTTCTCAAAAGAACCCGCCCGCAAGCACCTGGATCGGCGTCTCCGCCCTGGCAGTTCCAGAATTTCTGATAGAGATTGAAGCGACAGCGGTCTTGGACTGAGCGATGCGGCCCTACCAAGCGTTACAGCGAACTCCGGATGATCGCTCATGACTGCTCCCGTGAGCCGGCATTTAATTCTTTTCGCCCCAGGGGCGGGTGCTCCTTCCTCGCATCCCTGGATGCAAAATTGGAAAGAACGTCTATCCCGGATTGGCCATGTCGAGACGTTCGATTACGACTACATGCGCGAGGGGCGGAACCGGCCCGATTCATTGCCGCAATTGATCGCAGCGCATCGAAAAGCGTTGCAAGGGGCGCGAGAGAAACATCAACCGGACTCTACATTCCTGATCGGCAAAAGCATGGGCGGCCGGATCGGATGCCATGTGTCGCTCGAGGAACAAGTGGACGGCCAGGTTTGCCTTGGTTATCCACTCTGCGCCATGGGCGATCGCACAAAACTGCGCGACGAAGTTTTGCGCGCGCTGGCCACGCCTATCTTGTTTGTGCAAGGCGCGCGCGACGCGCTCTGTCCGCCGGATCTTCTGGAGCGTGTTCGAGCCGAAATGAAAGCGCCAAACTTTTTGCACGTCGTTGAGGGCGGCGACCATTCCTTGCGTGTGTCGAAACGCCAACTGCAGGTAACGGGCGAAACGCAGGAAGATGTCGATCAGCAAGCATTTGAAGCAATTACTAGATTCATTGACCAGTTCGCCGTGACCGCTGATTAATGGATTGGGAAAAGCTGTAGCCACCGGTTCGTCGTAGGACGGATCCGGCCGGGGTGCGGACCTGCAACCAGTTCGTCCCTGCGCTACTTTCAGCCAATGAGACGGCCCACAGGGCCGTGACTACATCGGCTACGGATTTACTTCACGAAAATGAGATGAAAAAGAAGCTAACGAAACGGAGGCACAATCGCGTTTCTGTTCACGCCGGTCAGGTTGAGTTTGTCAAAGTCAACATTGGCGGCTGGCAGTGGCGAGACGTTTATCAATGGCTGCTTGCTTTGCGCTGGCCGCAGTTTGCCGCCGTAGTCGCCGCCGCCTACATCGCGCTCAACCTGTTGTTCGCCACCCTTTACGCCGTTGACCCGAACAGTATCGCCGGCACGACCGGTGGACAGTGGTTTTATGACTGCTTCTTCTTCAGCGTCCAAACGCTGGCCACGGTTGGCTACGGCCACATGTATCCGCAGACGCTTTATGGGCACGTGGTCAGCATGATCGAAATCATGAGCGGCATCTTTTTGCTCGCGGTTGTTACCGGATTGATTTTTGTCCGCTTCTCGCGTCCGGTGGCGCGCATTGCCTTTAGCAGGTCAATGGTGATCGGCTCATTAAACGGCCAGCCGACGCTCATGGTGCGCGTCGGCAATCAACACCAGCACAGCATCGTCGACACCGAGTTCCGCATCATGTTCATGCGCGATCAGCCGTTGGTTGAAGGCGGCGACTACCGGTACTTTTACACGCTAAAACTTCATTTCGATAAGCTGATCCTTTTTCCGGCGGCGTTGACGCTGCGGCACGTCATCGACAAAAGCAGTCCGCTACACGGTGCAACGCCCCAATCGCTCGAAACCACGCGCGCGCTCTTTGCCGTTTCGGTCTCAGGCATCGATCCTGTGATTGCTGCTCCCGTCCAAGCGCAGCACGATTACAGCTGGCGCGACGTTCGCTTCGGCGAACGTTTCGTCGATATCTATACCCAGTCAGGACACGGACAGCTCACCGTGGATTACGGTCGCCTTCACGAGACTGAACCGGCGGAGTGAATTTCCGCCCGCCCTGCAAACGTTGCGGCTTTATTCGGGCAGCAGGAGAATCATGCGGGCAAACTGGGCCATTGCAGTAACAAGTTGGTAAACAATCCCGGCGAAAAACGGCCAGAACGCGCCGGGCAAGGCAAGGTTATACACTTGCAATAGCATGGCTACCGTCCCAAGGGGCTCCGAAAAGGTAAAGCATGAACGTGCTCCAACCCTCGCGTTGGATCTTTCGCACACCCAAGCGCCGAAACGTCCTGCTCACTGTCACAACGAACACCAGGCAAACGACGAATCCGATTGCGCTGCACCATCTCCAGATTCCTTGCGGCATGGGTTTGATCGTGACCAACAGCAATCCCATCATGCAAAGGCCCAGCGGCAGAATGGAATTGGCGAGTAAAAGTCGTAACCGGAGTTTATCGACTGCCGACCATTCGTGCACAGATTCGCGTCTGAAAACCACGACAACCCCGGCAAAACCCGCGAGCGCGACTGCGATCTGCGCGGCAATGCCAAGAGCTTCGCCCGGTTCCATGTTAAGCGTGTTATTGATCTTGTAGCAGACGGCGCTGGTAAGTCTCCTCTCTTTTTGCGCAGGCAGAGATTCGCACTACTGTTTCAGCCCACAACCAACGAAGGGAGTAACACACCATGCCTAGTTATGTCCATCTGATTCAGTTTAAAGACCAGGGGATTCGCAACATCAAGGACACAGTCAAACGCAGCGACGCTGCCATCGCCGAAGCTAAGAAGATGGGAATGAAAATCGTGGAGGAATACTGGACGATGGGCGCTTACGATGGTGTCGTCATCATGGAGGCGCCGGATGATGAGACCATGAGCGCGTTCATTCTTAAGGTGGGTTCACTCGGTAACGTCAAAGGCCAAACCTTGCGTGCGTTTCGCCGGAACGAGATGGAAGCGATTCTGGCGAAGATTAAATAGCGCTTCTCAAAGTCCTAATTTCCCCATCTCCGCGGGCGACGAGGTCGTCGGCTGAAGAAAAATACGGTCCGAATCCTACACGGCGGTGAAAATGTACGTGCCGCCTGGCCGCACATTGACAACGATGGAGCTAGGCTGGCGCAAGTCGTTATTCGGTACGGCTGAAACCGTCAGAACATGCCGCCCAGCCGGGATGCGGTGGTCGTAGCGGCGACCCTGGACGATGTTCGCCACGGTTCTGCCGTCGATTTTCAGGCCGGCGGCTACGTTCCAGCCGAAATTGGCCGTTCGGATCACAATCAGGCGTCCGCTCGGCTGACCCGCAGCGAGGTTCCGGAGACGAAGGCAAGAACAAGAACAAATCTGCTGACGTAGCTGGTTAAGGTCCTCATAGGTTCCGTTCTAGCACGATTGCCTTCGCCCTCGCACGCCTTAAATGCGCCAGAGCGAGCGGTGCGTGCCGAACTCGGATATTTCGCCGGAGGAACGTTTGCTGACGTAAATGGTGATGGAAATGACACTGATAAACGTGCCCACGAAAACCATCGCCACGAACCACGACGGGATGTGCCCGATGCGCAGCGCGCGATAAAACGATACGACATCGTTGATCGGCGCGCTGGCGTGCAAAAAGATTTTCGTCAGCCACGCGACCAGGATAAGGATGAAAATGAACATGTAATTGCGTTTCATCCGGCGCCCGATTGCTTCCAACTTCGTGATCTTGAAGGAGGGCAAAATCAAATCTTCGCATACGAGCTTTTTCCATTCGCCCTGAAGCAGTTCCCGATTTTCCATCACCATCGGGACAAGAAAGTGCGCTTCGAGCATACGGAGGCGCGCACGAAAGGCGTCGTAAAAGCGGTACCTGCGCGCCTCGATCCAAAGCAGCACAGCAACAATCGCCAGGTTAAAAAAGAAAATGATGTGCGGCACCTCGCGCGTAGAAAACGCGATTGTGATAATGGCGGTGCTGCTGGTAATGGCCCAGTTGGTGGTCACGTCCAATCGTTGCCGCCACACCATGATCCGCCCCAGTTCGCCCCGATAAAAATGCGACATGGCGTTGACATAGCCGGGGTCGTAAATGCTGCGCTGCAAGGAGACTGTCCGCTCCTCTTTCGGGGCTATAGCTGTATCTTGAGTTGCCACAACCTGCTATTTAACTGGATAACTGCGTTTGCCGTATAATCCAATAAATCTCTCCGACCCCGATGCCTATCGCGCTGACAGATCTCCTCCACGAACAACAGGTCGTCCTAAGACTGCGCTCGCGCAAAGCGGCGAATGCGATTCGCGAGATCGTGCAATTGCTCGCGCACACCGGAAGGGTCCCCAACACTAAAGCTCTTCTCGAACAGGTGCTGGCGCGTGAGCAAACCCACCCCAGTGCCGTTGAAAACGGCGTCGCGTTTCCACATGCACGCACGGATTTCGTTGACGAAATTGTGATTGGCGTCGGGCGCAGCCGCGCCGGCGTTCCATTCGGCGCAAATCAACAGCGCGCGCGTCTGATTTTCGTAATCGGCGTTCCCGAACGCTTGCTTGGCGATTATCTGATTTGTGTCGGTACACTGGCGCGACTGGTGAAGGATGATGCGATCCGATCGAGATTGCTCAAGGCCCAAACGTCACGCGAATTCATCGATGCGCTAACGGCCGAAACTCCGTAGCCCCGAAAGCATTCGGGTGACCGCGGCTGGCCGGCATTATCGATGCCGGCTACGGCATTCGCGTTTTCCCGCCTATGCCAGATTGCGGATTGCGCGAAGCACTGTATCCACCTCTTGCGGCGTGTTGACGAGCTGCATGCCACGCGCGCATACGAAATGCGATAGGGAGTAGTGGAGGCGACAATGCGTTGAGTGAGGAGCCGCTTCACCACTTCCTCCGGCTTCATCCCTTTTACGTCAAAACAAACCATGCCGGCGGAAAGATTCTCGTCGCGGGGTGTGTAAAGCTGGACGTGCGGCATCTGCGCGAGTCCCTCTTTCATTTGAGCGTTGAGCTCGTGTGTCCGCGCCGTGACCCGCGCTGACCCAATGTTCTGGTGAAAACGAATGGCTTGCGGCAACGCCCAGAAATGTTCGAATGCTTGAAAACCGCCCGGTGAAAACCACGCCGCTCGCGGCGGCGGTTGCGGATCATGTTCGCGTTCCCATGCCTCAAAAATGTCTGGCGAAGCAAACGTCGGAATTACCGGACGCATCCGCTGCCAGACAGCAGGCTGTGCCCAAACGAAGCCGGTGCCGCGCGGTCCAAACAGCCACTTGTGCGTACCCGCGGCGAACGCGTCGCAGCCAAGGGCGGTTATCTTCGGACCTTCCACGCCGAGCCCGTGCACGCCATCAACGATCAGGAGCACACGATCCTTTTCATCGCGAGCGCGGTTTACACCACCGACGGTTTCCGCAATGCGCGCGATCGGCAGTCGCACGCCGCTGCTGGAGTGCACCCAGGTCACGCCTACCGCCCGCGTGTTCGGCGCGATCGCATTGCGAACACGTTCCGCTATTTCGTCGGGCGAAATCTTGTCGTAGGAATCGAAGAGCGGAATCTTGCGCCACGTCGCTCCGCAACGGCCGGTCGCAAGCCGGATTGATTCGTGATGAACAAAGTGATCGTGCGCGGTGGTCAGGATTTCGTCGCCCTCGCGCAAGGGCAGGCCCTGATAGAGAAGTGCAAGGCCGGTTGTCGTGTTCTGCGTAAGCGCGATGTCCTGCGCGTCGCCACCGATGTAATCGGCAATAGCGTGGCAGACCTAAAGAGGAATCCCTCCGCCGACTGGTTCGAAGATCGCGCTGTCGACGGTAAGCAACGGGTTGGCGTCAATTTTTGCCCGGTATTGCTCGATTGCCTGGCGCACAGCTCGGGGGTGCGACGCGAGAAAAAACAGGGCCAAGTGAATGTGATCAGGAGCCAATTGAAACTCCCGGCGCACAGAAGCCCAGTCTTTTACGTCGGCAGGAGCGCCCTCCTTTGTTCTGGCCTCAATGAGAAGCGGTGAGAGCGCTCCGGCAGCAAGCGACAGTGAACCACTGATGAGAAAATTGCGGCGAGTTAATGGCATGAATTGTCCTCTCTTTCGTTTTGTAGTTCTGTAGTAAATCGCCTGCGGCGAAACAAAGCGATCCAATTTCGGCCTTTGGTCACGTCTCTGCCGCCACGCGCAGGCGGCGAATGGTCCCAAGAAACCTCTGATCCTTGGCGAATGGGGCACGCCACATACGACGCGGACGGAGGCTTTTTACGGTCAAAACTGCGCACCAGCCGCTGAGGAACTTGGACGATGTGCCAGAAACGGATATGGGGTCAGGGCCGCCCGTACTTCGACTCTCAGCCCGTGGCCAGATTCCTTAACACCCAATGGAATACGATTAAAACCAATCTTGCTGACACGGGAAACAGGCAGGTCTGCGTCGGCGGATTCATTTTTGATTGGTGCGATGAATATTGGAAAGGCAATAACAACAATGTGCAGATTGGCGGTCCAAACATCAATTTTCAACATGGCGCATTCGCCGGCGGCTATTGGGATGAGGCCGGGTTTGGCATCACCAGCGCGGTGGACCAATCTCTGTATGGCAATGGCCAACCGAATATCTCGCGCACCTTGTTCCTTGGCTACAACGCAGTGAGAACATCCTACACCGCCTCGACGTGGACCGGTAGCGAGCTCTACCATCCCTAAAATACTGCGAGCCCAGAGTATCGAATAAACCAGGCGAGTAATTTGTCGGTTTCTGTTTGCGCAAGCTGAAATCACGCGGCTATCTTGGGACCCGTGTTCAGCTTGACCATGCTCGGCAGCGGGAGCGCGGGGAACAGCGCGCTGGTTGCAACGGATCACTGCAAGCTTCTCGTTGACGGGGGTCTCAGCGCGCGCCAAGTGGTGTTGCGGCTGGAGCAGTGTGGCGTTACGCCGGAACAGCTCGATGGCGT
>DATFXC010000043.1:0-6182 GCA_035258625.1 Candidatus Udaeobacter sp.
GCAATTTCTCACAGACGGCACCTACAATCCGGAGACTGGCATCTTCACGGCGCCTAATGGGCAGCAGAAATTTTTTGTCGCCAGCGATCACGTCGAGTCACCGCACTATCGCACTCTGACTCCGGACGATCTTTTCGATATTGTGGTGCGGCACAACCTGCATTTCGATCAAACCCTCCAGACAGGTGTGGTGTTTCACATGATGAGCGCCCTGGGAGAACTGGGGAGAACCGGACTAACCGCTGTTGGCAATTCGCACGAGGACGCCAAAGCCACCTATGACCGCGCGCTCGCTGTGCTGGAGGAGGAAACGCGCGCCGGGTGAGTCGTTGAAGGGTTGAAGCGTTAAAGTGTAAAAGACGACGCGAGCTGGACCTCAAAGAGCAGTGGCTTTTTCGGCGCAGAGCTCGGTCTCAATCAGCGAAGGAATTGATCCTGTCTGTCGTTTATTTCCTCGTCATTGCCGTCCTCGGTTTTATTCGTCCCATCCGTGGTTCACATCTCGATCTTAAAAAATTCCGAGGCTACGGCGAGCCAGCGAAGCGCCGGCCCTCAGGGTCTCGGCGGCGGCGTGGGACGAACCGGGTTCGCGTACATCACACTCCGACACTTGAACACTTCAACCCGCTGAGCTGCGTTAACATCTACCGAATACCGCTATCGCATTCCCACTGCACGTGGGTCATTTTTCCGGCGAAGATATCAGCTTCGAACGGGCCGAAGCGGCCGATGCCGAATTTCCTTTCCCTCAAGAAAACTTTGTAGTGACCGGGCGGCAGCGAGATCCGAAAACGTCCCTGGTCATCGGTGGTAAATGATGTCACCTCGCGGGTTTTGTTCTCCACCACAAAAGTGGCATTCGCCAGCGGCAATGAACCGGGCGCATCAGCTCTTGTCGGCCCCGGTTAAGCGGGCTAATCGTGATTATTCCTTCTATTCCTGATTCTCCTCCCGAAGGAGTTTGTCCGGTGGAAGCACAAACAGCCATAGTCACAAACGCGAGAGCGGTTGCGAATGTTTGGTATCGCACCTGCGAATATACTTTTTCAAAGTTGTATTGGTCAACACTGACAAAGCACGCCTGGCGAATGACGAATCAATGCCGATGATCAAACCCGATGATCAAACGGCAAAAGATGCGACGTCATTCCGCGCGCGGCTTGGTCATTCGGATTTCTTCATTCGTCATCTGTTGTTGGTGATGTTCAACTTCCTGAGTGTGAGTCCACGGGCAAATCCTCGTCTGCAATTGGTGTCCGTTCGTGCTTACGCAGCCTCGGCACTTGACGAGGCAATGCTCGCGTCGAAATTCTCCGCTCTTCTGGCGAATGAAACGCTACCTGCCGTTTGTAATCGTGATTGGTGTCGCATTGGTCGCGTTTGGGAGCGGCGCGATGCTCTATCGCGCAAAGCGTCCGCAGCTTAAGAACATTCCCGCGAGCCAGAGCATCGCCGCAAGAAGCGTCACCTCTGCGCACATCCGCGGTAACCCCGACGCCCCGGTTACGCTGGAAGAGTTCGCCGATTTCCAATGTCCGCCGTGCGGCCAATTTGCCCCGTTCGCAGAGGAACTGCTGCGGGAGTACGATTCGCGGTTGCGCGTCGTTTTTCGAAATTTTCCCCTCCCCGCTCACGAGCACGCCCGCGAAGCCGCGCTGGCCGCGGAAGCAGCCGGTTTCCAGGGGAAATTTTGGGAGATGCACGACGCGCTCTACCGTGAACAATCAGGCTGGAGCAAGGCCCCGAACGCGCGGGAATTATTCGAATCGTACGCGGGCACGCTGGGCCTTAATATGGACCAGTTCAAGAAGGATATGGACAGCGACAAAGCGAAGGAACGCATCGATTCAGACCATGCGCTCGGCGATTTTCTCGGAGTGAAGGTCACTCCAACCCTGTTCATCAATAACCGCCCCGTTGACCTAAAAGATAAAAGCCCCGAAGGCGTCCGCGCCGCGATCAATGCAGCGTTGGAAGAGAAATCAAAGAGTGGAGCCTGATTTCTTACCAGCGCCCGCGAATCACACGAATAGCAGACGCGAGGCAATGACGAATCCAAATGACGAAGCTCGAAGGAATGACGAATTACCGAACGACCAAAAATAACGCCACCGTTCCTGCAGCATTCGAGCCTGGAACTTCTTTCATCATTCGGCATTCGGATATCGATATTTCTTTGGTTCATTCGTCATTCGTCATTCGTCATTCGTCATTGCAATCATGACTGTGTCGCGGTTTCGCATTATTCTTTACACGGCAGTGGCCATTGTTGCCGTGGCCGGTCTGGCCGATTCAACTTATCTTACCGTGCAGGCGCTCACTGGGGAGACCCTCGGGTGCGGAGGTTCGCCAGATTGTTTTCGGGTATTAGGCAGTTCGTATGCCAAGCTGGGCGGAATTCCGGTGGCCATGCTTGGAGCGCTCGCATATTTCACGGCGTTCACTCTCGCCACATTCGCAGCGTTCGGCTACTCGTGGGCGCCGAGATTCCTTGCCTTGATCGCTGGTGCGATGTTTCTGATGACACTTTGGCTGCTGTATGTGCAGGCGTTTTTGCTGCACGCGTACTGCCGATATTGTTTATTCTCAGCGGCAATCACATTTCTTATCGCCGGACTGTTGATCGCTGTACCGCCCTCACAACGCCGGTCTGGCGCATGAGCCGGATCCTCGTATTGGCAATGAGACCTATGCGGATTTTGGTAATCGAGGACGAAAAGAAAACTGCGGCTTTTCTGGCCAAAGGATTGCGCGAAGCCGGCTTTGCTGTCGATGTCGCGCCCGATGGCGAAACCGGTTTGAAGCAGGCGCGTGCGACGAAATTCGATCTTCTGATCGTCGACATCATGCTGCCGCACAAACACGGTTGGGATGTCGTCGCGGAACTGCGGCGCGATGCAGTCCGCACGCCCATTTTGTTTCTTACCGCGCGCGACAGCGTCCGCGATCGTGTGAAAGGCCTCGAGCTCGGCGCAGACGATTATCTGGTCAAACCGTTCGCGTTTCCGGAATTACTCGCTCGTGTCCGTTCGGTGTTGCGACGTGCTCCCCAGCAGCAGCCGGAACATTTGCGCATCGCGGATTTGGAACTCGACATGGAGCGACACAAGGCAACACGCTCGGGCGTTCCGCTGAGCCTCACGCCAAAGGAATTCCTTCTGCTGGCGCATTTGGTTCGCTCCACCGGCGCCGTCGTGTCGCGCGCGGAAATTGCAGAGCATGTTTGGGACGTCGGATTCACAACTGACACGAACGTCGTCGATGTGGTTGTACGGCGCTTACGCTCGAAAGTAGACGACCCATTCAAGATCAAGCTGATTCACACCATCCGCGGCGTGGGTTATGCTCTCAAAGGGCGCTGAAAGGCCACTGGCGTTAAGCGCTCCTGTAATGTCATTCTGAGCGGAGCGAAGAATCTCCGATCATTTTTCGGACAGGTTCCCACGGGAAGTTCCAGAGATGTTTCACTTCGCTCAACATGACAGGCCACACAACTAAACCGCGCTCCATTGCATTCCAGCTTATTCTGCTGTTTACGCTGGCGGCGGGCCTTTTGCTCGCCTGCGGGCTTGGCGTCTTTTACTCGATCGTTGTGCGCCACGCGTTCGCCGAAGATAACGCAGTTCTGGCCGACAAAATGTACGCCTTAAGCGCGGATCTCCGCGAGAACGGGCCCGAGGTATTCGCCGAAGAGTTGAGGAACCCCCGCGCCAGTGAACATAGGCCTTACTGGATCAGGATCCTCGATTCAAAGGGCCGCAGCGTTGCGGAAACACCGGGAATGGATCGATTGATTCCGTTAGAGATTTTTCCAGCCGCGCGTGAACCTGGGGAGGCCCTCCGCAATCGCAAAGATTATCGCACCGCAACGAAGCTGTTCTCCTTATTAGCCTTCAACGAACATTCCAACGGCCAAAGTTATATTCTTCAGGTGGCACAAGACCGCTCAAGTGACGAACAAGTCGAAAGGAATTTCGCTGTCTTATTCGCCGTGGTCCTTTTAGGCGGCGTCCTGGCGTCGGGTCTAATTGCGATCATCGTTACGCGCCGCGGGTTGCAGCCGCTGCGACAAATGGCGCAATCAGTTGGACGAATCGGGCCGGACCATTTGAAGGAGCGCATCGGTTCCGCCGCGTGGCCGCGCGAGCTGCAACCACTCGCCATCGCTTTCGATGAAATGCTCAAGCGGCTGGACGATTCGTTTACCCGGCTCTCGCAATTCTCCGCCGACCTCGCTCACGAGCTGCGAACGCCCATCGCCAATATGCTTGGTGAAACGCAGGTTGCTCTCACGCGGGACCGCACGGTTGCCGAGTATCGCGAGACCATCGAATCCAGCGTCGCCGAATGCGAACGACTCTCCAGGATCGTGGATAACTTGCTGTTTGTCGCTCGAGTGGACGCAGCGCGTGAACCGATCGCCCGCAAGTGGTTCGATGCACGGACGGCAGTCGAAAAAATCGCAGCATTTTATCAAGCTGTCGCGGACGATCACCACATTACAATCAGTTGCAGCGGGAACGGAGAAATCTATGCCGATACCGATTTGTTCGAACGCGCCGTGGGAAATCTGCTCGATAACGCGCTGCGCTTCACGGCCGAGCACGGTTCAATTCGTATAGGCCTTTCCAAACACAATACCGATTTCGAGGTGACCGTAAGTGATAACGGCTGCGGGATAGCTGCAGAACATTTGCCGCGCGTTTTCGACCGATTCTACCGTGCGGAATCATCGCGCGGATCCGATGGCGCTGGCCTCGGCCTGGCTTTGGTAAAATCGATTGTCGATCTCCACGGCGGTTCGGCCAGCGTTCAGAGCGAACCTGGTCGCGGCACAACAGTGACGCTTACTTTCCCGAACAAGCCGCCGTAGCAGGGACCGCCAATCCCAGCAGGAGTGGCGGCGCCGCATCATGCTTGTAGCCGGGATCAACGGCCCCGGCTACAGCCCAAAAAAATGCCTTGCCATTCATTACAGTTTTGTAATCATGGCCGCGTTCTATGAGAAAGACGTTCTTCCTTTCTGGACTTGGGCGGCGGTTGATCCTGCCGGTATGGTGCGCAGCTTTGGTGTTTTTTATCTCAAATCACTCCGTTTTGGCGCAAGCAACAACAGAGCGGCCAGTTGTTGTCACAGCCCCGGGAGTGCCGCCCAGCGCGTACGAGGAAGTGCCCAGCGCGTACGGTGCGCCACCCGAGTTTTCGCGCAGCCGCTTCTCCAATGTAGTGAATGCCTACGTTCTTCCGCCGTGGGCATTCTTCTTTGGCGAACTTTTTGAGGGCCAGGGATTCCGCCACGGACCTCCCGATTATCTTTTCACCCAGGAAATAGAAATGGGTCTGCCTTGGCGTCTTAACGTAGCCGCAGAATCGAAGTGGGAACGGTTCAATGGCGGCGGCGGCGCGCAGACGGTGAGCCTGGAAGCACGATGGGCCCTGGCGGATTGGAACAAAATTCCGCTCAATCCAACAATCTTCGCGGAATATAAATTCGGTGTCGGAACGATTAGACATGAAGAAGTTCCACCGCCTCCTGGAGGAGGAGGAGAAGAAGAAGAAGAGGGCGGACCGCCAAAGGTTCCAGATGCATACGAATTTCGTTTGCTCCTCGCGCAGGACTTCGGCGAGCACGTTGAGTGGGCCATGAACTGGTTTTTCGAAAAAGAAAATACGGGCGACCGCGGACGGGAATGGGGTTTTTCACAGGCGATTATGACTCCGATTCTCCTGCCTAACGAACGTCTGAAAGTCGGCCTGGAAATGGAATATAAGAATACCACCGTCAAAGATACACGCGGCGATCCGTTGCACAGTTTCACCATCGGCCCAACTGTCGCGTGGAAACCTTCGGCACATACTCGTCTCGATATTTCGCCTTTGTTCGGTTGCACCGCTGGTGCTCCGGTTGCTGACGTGTTTGTTGCCTTCTCCTGGCTCTTCGGTGGCGAAGGTGCCGAAGCAGCCGAGGCGCCAGTATCCTCAAGATTCCGTTACTTCACCGACGCGGCCTACGCGCGTTCTGGTAAAGACTCGGGAAAAGAAATGAAGCAGGTCGCGTATGTGCCGCCATGTCCTGACTGGTATGGAGACCGTGAATGGAATGTGAATCTATGGGGCACGTATGCATTCACCAATACCGAGTTCGCTCCTAATCCTTCCCTGATTGACATTGTGCAAAGCAC
>DATFXC010000044.1:0-11898 GCA_035258625.1 Candidatus Udaeobacter sp.
ATTTGAATTCCAAATGGCGTTGATGAATCGAAATCTGAATGCCGCGGTAGAAACGATATTCCTAATGCCGAAGGAGGAATATACTTATCTCAGCTCGCGCATCGTAAAGGAAATCGCCAGGCTCGGCGGGAATGTCTCAACATTTGTTCCGAGTTGTGTGGCCGAAGCGCTGAGTGGGAAATTTAGGCAATGAGTTGGAGGGTTAACTCATAAAAGTACATCTGAAACAAATCCCATCCCAAGGTCTGCATCTGAGCGGGGAAGAAGATTGTCCAATCCAGGAGTTGGCATCGGAGGAGATTCGCTGCGCTGGCCCTCTGCATTACGACATAGAGATCGGCGTTGCTGACGGCGGGCTATGGGCGAACGGCTCGTTGTCCCAACCTGTGGAACTGCGTTGCGTATCGTGTCTGCAAAAATTCGCGTATCAAATTCGAGTGCCCGCGTTCGCCGTGCACACGGAGTTACACGGGCCGGAGACAGTCAATCTGACGCCGTTCATGCGCGAGGACCTGTTGCTGAACTTACCAGCACACCCGCACTGCGACAGAGACGCTGATCGGGTCTGTAAGGCCAAACACGTCGCAAACGAAGAGCAGGATGTGAAGCGAAAATCGGATTGGAGCGAGTTGGACAAACTAAAATTGTAACACGTCCGTTTGTCTTTTTCTGATTTCCTGCTTTCCTAATTTCTTTCAATGGGAGTCCCAAAACGCAAAACATCAAAGATGCGATTGCGCATGCGGAAGGCGGCAAACCGCTGGCACGCCTCGCAGCTCAACAAATGCCCGCAGTGCGGAAGCAGCGTGCCATCGCACATCGCCTGTCCATCGTGCGGCTATTACCGTGGCCGCCAGGTCCTGACGTTGGAAGGCAAGTAACTATAGCCGTCGCCCTGTGGGCAACGTAGAGTCCAGCCACGCTTCGCGCAGCGAAGCGGCTACAAATTTCGCTTTGCAATCAAGCATTTTAACTCGCAAAGTTTCGCTCTGATGAAGATCGCCCTCGACGCGATGGGCGGTGACTTTGGACCGCCTAATCTTGTTGCCGGTGCAGTTATGGCGCTACGTGATTACCGGCAGATCAACAAGCTTTATCTGGTCGGAGACTCCGCCAAGGTCGAAAACGAGTTGCGCAAACACCAGTGCAACGATTCACGGATCGAGATTGTGCATTCCACTCAGGTTGTTGATATGAGCGATCGCGCCTGGACCGCCGTTCGGCGAAAGAAGGATTCCTCAATCAGCCGGGCTGTCGATCTTGTAAAGCACGGCGATGCGGACGCGGTAGTGAGCGCCGGACACACAGGCGCAGCTGTTGCCGCGAGCGCGATTAAGCTTCGCACATTGCCAGGAATCGATCGGCCGGGTATCGCGGCCGTGCTTCCGACCGAGACGAATGTCTTCGTTTTGATCGACGCTGGCGCGAATATCGATGCTCGCCCCGAACACCTTCTTCAATATGCGTTTATGGGCTCGGTTTATTCACGGCATGTTCTGCATTACACGAATCCGACCGTTGGCTTGGTCTCGCTCGGCGACGAGGATGTCAAGGGCACCGAACTGACCAAGGAAGTATTCAAGATGCTGAGACCAAGTTCGCTTAACTTCGTTGGCAACATAGAAGGCCGCCATCTTTTTGAAGATCCGGTTGAAGTTGTCGTATGCGACGGATTCGTAGGCAACGTTATCTTGAAAACGTGCGAATCGATCGCGGTGGCGATGTTTCAATGGCTCAAGCACGAGCTCATGCGTACACGGATGCGAAAAGTCGGCGCATTCCTCGCGAGGAATGCCATTGGAACGATTAAGGACAAGACGAATTATGAAGAGTACGGCGGCAGTCCGCTTCTCGGGGTAAATGGCATTTGCATAATCGCGCACGGCGCAAGCACGCCGCTGGCGATCAAGAACGCGCTGCGCGTCGCGGCCGAGTCCATTGAACAGCAGGTGAACCCGCATATCGTCGAGGAGATTCGCCGGTATCATGAAACGACAGCCCCGCTCGAACCCGCGTTCTCATAAGACGTTGCGCACAGTCTCAATCGTCGGCACGGGAAGTTACGTACCTGAGAAAGTTCTGACTAACGAGGATCTCTCCCGCATGGTAGATACCAGCGACGAGTGGATCACCACTCGCACCGGCATCAAGGAACGCCGTATCGCCGCCAAGGATGAAAATACGAGCGACATGGCGACGAAAGCAGCGCTGAACGCCATTGAGCAGGCGAAGATTTCGCCCAAAGAAATCGATCTCATCCTTGTGGCCACGGCCACGCCGGACATGCTTTTCCCAGCCACAGCCTGCTTCGTTCAGAAAAAGATCGGAGCCACGAAGGCTGCCTGCCTGGACATTTCCGCAGCGTGCGCGGGTTTTATTTTCGGGTTGGAAATCGCGCAGCAGTTCATCACGTCGCACACATACGATACGGTTCTCGTGATCGGCGCGGACAAGTTGACCTCAATCACTAACTGGTCCGATCGCAATACATGCGTGCTTTTCGGCGACGGCGCTGGCGCGGCTGTTTTGCGCCATCGCGGTAGTCCTCATGGCGTAATCAGCACCCACATCGGAAGCGACGGACAGTACACAAACATCCTCTTCATGCCGGGCGGCGGATCGCGTTGCCCGATCACGCGTGAAAACGCGGACATGAACCTAGCGACGATCCACATGACCGGTAAGGAAGTGTACAAACAGGCTGTCATCGCGATGTTGAACGCGGCCAAAAAAGCACTCGACCAGGCGGGGCTTTCCATCGAAGACATCGCCTGCGTCATTCCACATCAGGCAAACTTACGAATCATGGAGGCGATCGCCGATCGGCTCGGCATTTCGCGGGATAAAATGTTCGTGAACCTCGATCGATACGGCAATACTTCTGCTGCCGCTGTAGCAATTGCGCTCGATGAAGCGAACCGCACCGGGCGAATCAAACGCGGTGATTACGTCCTGATGGTCGTGTTCGGCGGCGGCCTCACCTGGGCAAGCACCGTCATCGAGTGGTGAGACGGTCGATCGCTTCAATCTGGAATCTCTGGCTCGACTAGTTTAGCCAGCTGAGCCAGCGATTCCTGCCAGCCGAGATAACATGCTTCGGCCGGAATAACAGCGGGCACACCTTCTTGTACCACGTTTAGTTCAGTTCCGCAGGAAACCTTTTTCAACGTGATGGTCGCCTGCATCTCGCCGGGCAGATTCGGATCGTCGAATTTGTCAGTGTAACGAATCCGTTCGTGCGCAGTTAATTCAACGTACGTCCCGCCGAAGGAATGACTCTTACCGGTCGTGAAATTCGTGAACGACATTTTGTAAGTGCCACCAACTTTGGCTTCCATGTGGTGCACCTTGGCGGTGAATCCGTTCGGCGGAAGCCATTTGGCCATTGCGTCGGGATCGAGAAATGCCTTATAGATTTTTTCGGGCGTCGCTCGGAGGACGCGATGAAGTCGAATACTATTTACTGCCATAAGTATTCCCTTCCCTTATTTCGCGTTCGTATCCGGCTCAATAATTCCAAAAACGTTGCCGGCCGGATCTGCGGCGTAAGCGAGCCAGCCAATCTTTGGGATAGCCATTTTCGGCACGCAGATTTTTCCGCCGCGCTGCTCGATCTTCTTCATCGTTTGGTCAAGAGACTTGACCGCGACAGTGTTTAACGTTCCGGGAGTTTGACCTTCACGCGGCCGGGTCATCCCGCCGTCGATTCCCAGCTCTTTATCATCGCCGGTCGTAACCAGCCAATACTCGATCGGGCCGCCTTCGAATTTGTTGAACTTCCAACCGAAGACGTCCTGGTAAAACGGTTGCACCGCTTGTGGGTCATTAGTGTAAATTTCAAAGTGAGTGACTCGATTCATTTCCTTTGCTCCCTTCTTTTTAACTGGGGCTCACTACTCGTCGTGACGCGGCAGCCAATCCATCAAGGGTTTAGGCTTCGACGATGGCTTTGAATCCGCCGTACATCATTCGATTCACATCGAACGGCATTGCCTTTGGATCCATCATCTTCGCGAGACGCGGGTCTTTCATTACCCTTGCGTTGACACGATCGCGGTGAGCGCGCGACTTAAACACAATGTAAGAGAACAGCACCGTCTCACCCGGCTTGGTTTTAATCCCACGCGGGAATGACAGCGCCATTTTCACGTTCAGATCGTCGCCAACACATTCCTTGAAATCCAAGGCACCGTGGTCGCGCCATACTTTCCCAGCCTTCTGAGCAAGTCGGCGATACGCGTTTAGGTGCTTTTTCGGAAGAGGGATAACAAATCCGTCGACGTAGTGAGGCATGAGAGATTCTCCAGCTGGATCGCGCTATGCGTTCGCGAACTGCGCCTCATGTTTAAGTTCCCTAGCGACCGGACATTCAGCCGCAACAGGCCTGACTTCGACGCGCGCGCCGTATGGCAATCCGGGGCATTCCTGCGCGATCGCCACCGCTTCCTCCATGGTGGCGACGTCAAGAAGAAAATAGCCGCCAATCGCCTCCTTGGACTCCGCGAATGGGCCATCGGAGACCACGCGGTTTTTCCCCGAAACGATTTTGCCTTCGCGCTCGAGCGGATTGCCAGCGACGGCTTTACCTTCGTCCGTCAGCCGCCTGAACCAGGCCATCCACTGGTCAGTGACTTTCTGCTTTTCCTCTGACGAAAGGTTCTTGAGCCAATCGTTTCCGCGAAACAGCAGAATGTATCCATTATGATTTTGCGTATTCATATTTTATAGCTCGTGGTTGAGACATAAGCGCTGTTGAATTTAAACGGTTGCAAGTTGCTTTTCTTGCGCCAGTTCGCGTTCGCGAACGTCGAGGGGACATTCATCAGCGACGGGCCGTACTTCGATTGAACCGCCGTAAGCCAAGCCCGGGCTGCTCTGCGCAATGGTAATGGCTTCGTCCATTGTTTCGACATCCAACACCAGATATCCGCCAACGGCTTCCTTGGATTCAGCAAATGGTCCGTCGGTAACGAATCGTCCGTTAGTGCCGGAAACGATCGCGCCCCTGCGCTCAAGCGCGCGGCCAGGTTTGGCTTGCCCTGAGCGGTCAATCTTTCGATCCAGGCTTTGTTCTGGTTCATGAGTTTCCGCAACTCTGCGTGCGAAAGCCTTTTGTACCATTCATCGCTCCGATATAGCAGCATGTATCCATTCTGATTTTGTGCGTTCATATTATTTTTAGTTGGGAGTTAGTTCGTTAATTTTTTATCGCTTTCAAAACTACGACGAACGAGCGACCTAGATTGGGACAAATTATTTTTTCAGGCTGCCGCCGGGTCGCTCTCCCAGAGCCCAAATGGGTTGCCCTCGGTATCCTGGCACACGGCGAAATAACCCATCTGCGGGACAGCCGTTTTTGCCATGCAGATCTTGCCTCCGAGTTTAGCAATCCTATCTGCGAACTTGTCCACGGAATCGATGCTGACGTAGCTGACAACCGGCTCTTGTGGATGTTTACGTCTCTTCAGCGCGCCATCCGGAGTATCGTCCGCGCCACCGGTGTCGATGTGCCAGTAATCGCCCGACCCGGGAAATGGGTTGATCTTCCAGCCAAACAAACTGCTATAAAACGCTTTGGCGCGTTCCGGGTTATCGGCCGGGATTTCAAACCAAACGATGCTTGCAGACCCTTTCTTCTCTGACTTGCTCATGTTTTCCTTTCTGTTGATGTGATTTTCGAAGATAGGACGAATGAGCGTACTCATTTAGGACAGGATTTTTGTCCTTAAGTAGTCGCGCCGTCAGCGCAGCGTTGCAGGCGTTTCAAAAGGAAGGCTCGCTCCGATTTCGTTTCTGCGAGTTCAAACGCTTTACGGAATTCCTGCGCAGCGGCTTCAAGGTTATTCAATCGCATCTCAAGCTCGCCAATCACTGAATAGAACAAGTAATACGACCTTAGTTTTTCGCGGTCGCGTATACCACGCACCGCTTCCAAGCCTGCTTTCGGTCCGCGAACATTTGCAACGGCCACCGCGCGATTGAGCGCAACCACAGGCGAATCATCAAATTCCATTAATCGATCGTACAGCGATAAAATCGTCGACCAATCCGTCGATTGATAATCAACTGCTGTCGCATGGCAGGCGGCAACGCCCGCTTGAAGATGATATTCGCTTATCTCGCCACCCACAGTTGATTCGCGCAGGCGCGACATGCCCTGCGCGATCATGTCGTGATTCCAGCGCGTCCGGTCCTGTTCTTCGAGCCGACGCAGATTGCCTTCCTCATCTTCGCGGGCCGGGCTGCGCGCGGCATTCAGCAGCATCAGCGCCAGCAACGCTTGTGTCTTTGGCTGATTTCCAGCGCAATGTTGCGCCAGCAATTCAGTGAGGCCGATCGCCTCCTGACAGAGTTCTTCCCGAACCAGCCTGTCGCCACTGGATGCTTTGTAACCCTCGTTAAACAGCAGGTAGAGCGATTGCAGCACGCTGTCGAGCCGCCGGGTCAATTCATCGCCGGCGGGAATTTCGAATGCAATCTGCGCTTCCTGGATCTTCTGTTTTGCGCGGGTCAATCGTTTGGCAATGGCCGCTTCACTCGTCAAGAACGCGCGACTGATTTCGGTAACGCTGAAACCGCAGAGTGTTTTCAACGCGAGCGCCACCTGCGCCTCCGGAGGAATGACGGGATGACAGCAGACGAACATCATCCGTAATCGATCGTCGGCGATTTCGTTTTCCGAAAAAATCACCGCTTCAGGTGCGGACGATCCGCTGCTTTCGATCAGGCGTGCGATCTCCGGTTCCTTCCCGCGAAAAACTTTTTCTCGCCGGATCACGTCCAGTGCGAGATTGCGCGACGCGCGCATGATCCACGCGGAAGGATTTTCCGGAACTCCACGGTATGGCCATGTCTCTAATGCACGCGCCAGCGCTTCCTGGACGACATCCTCCGCCAGATTCAAATGCTCAATTCCGAAAATGCGGGTCAACGTTGCGACCATTTTCGCCGACTCATGGCGAAACAGGTGTTCGACCAATTGAGACACGCCTGCTAGTTCTGGCATGGCAGCTTCAACCCTTCCTGTTTGGCATACGCGCGATATCGGGAAACGCAATGCGCGATTGTTCGACAAAAATATTTGACGACCGCTTCCCGTTTCCCCCGCGATATTGCATTACGTATGCAAGCCCATCCCATCGCCCCACAGCGACAATTCGTCGAGCCCGATCAGTTCATTTTTAAAGACGACGGCGCCTTTCCAAATAGTGTGCTGCCCTTGCTGCTGTATCGGCGGGCTCTCACAACGGAATCCTCGGATGGCGGCTCCATTGTTGAGCATCGATTGGCTGAAAACGACTGGTCTAACTCGTGGCGAAACGGCGTCTATCCGTTCGCTCATTACCACAGCACGTCGCATGAAGTACTAGCTGTCTTCGGAGGCCATGCAACACTGCGGCTTGGCGGCGAGCAAGGCAAGAATGTCGAGGTGCGCGCTGGCGATCTCATCGTGATTCCAGCCGGAGTGGCCCATCAGAACATCGGAGCGAGCGCGGATTTTGCTGTCGTTGGAGCCTACCCCGACGGGCGCGAGTGGGATCTGCTTCGCGGCCAGCCAGGCGAACGGCCCAAAGCCGATCGCGACATCGCGGCTCTCCCGATTCCCGATAAGGACCCGATCTACGGCGCCGACGGCCCGTTGCGGCAGATCTGGAAACCAGCGCGTTTGTAACACAGCCATCATGGCTGTTACGTCCTACAGGCTTCCGGCTTGCAGTTCTAGCGTCAAAGGCGCGGTATGAAACTCAGCCTGGGAAAGCGTCCCAGGATTCAACCAAAAAACCCAGCGCTGAAAGCGCGATTCTCTCTGACGCAGCCCTCTGGCGCTCAAAAAGCACAAAGCCGACAGATCGCGCTCTCGGCGCAGCCGTGCAATGTTCGAAGATGAAATCAACACAGACGGCGCTCGTCGCAACTTTTCGCTGGCTGCACGAGTCCGGCTGCTTCGTGCTTCCAAATCCGTGGGACATCGGCACGGCGATTTATCTGGAGCGGCTTGGGTTCAAAGCGCTCGCCACCACTTCCGCAGGCTTCGCTTTTTCGCGCGGCAAACCCGATGGCGGCGTCGCATGCGACGAGATGCTCGCGCACATCCAGGAGATTGTCGCCGCAACGGTACTACCGGTGAACGCAGACTTCCAAGCCGGCTACGCAGATCAACCTAAAGATGTCGCCGCCAATGTGCGACTCTGCATCGAAACTGGTGTTGCCGGCCTGTCGATCGAAGACAGTACTGGACGTAGCGATCGCCCCCTCTATGAGAAGGAACTCGCAGTCGAACGTATTCGCGCGGCGCGCGCCGCGATTGACACTTCGAAAACCGGCGTGGTGTTAACCGGCCGCTGTGAAGCGTGGCTGGTCGGCGATCCCGATTCGTTGCACACCGCACTGGATCGACTCACCGCCTATGCAGAAGTCGGCGCTGATTCCCTCTACGCGCCGGGGGTCAGCAATCCGGACGACATCGCGCAGATCGTGAGGACGGTCGCGCCGAAGCCGGTTAATGTACTCGTGTCGGGATTCAATCATCAGCTTACCGTGTCGCAACTAGTTGATCTAGGTGTGCGCCGCATCTCTGTCGGCTCGGGCCTCGCTCTGGCTGCGTGGGGCGCGTTCCTCCGCGCCGCGAGAGAGATCAAAACAGACGGCACGTTCAACCTTCTGGCCAACAATGCTCCTTCCGCGGATTTGAACGAACTGTTTTGGCAGACATAGTTCGCTTCAGCTCCTGCATGATTTGAACGCGCGAAGCTTGTGCCGTGTCTGTATCTCGCCAAAAGGCCGGTTGCAATTTGAAATTCACCCTCTTGATTGTTGATAAGGCTATTTAATTTTCCGGCCTTTGTGTCCATGAAACGCATTTTGATCATCGGTTACGCCACTTTGCTATTCGCGTCTGTTGTGTACGCCCAGGAAGGGACACCGGCGCCGCCTCCTGTTGAACAGGAGGCCCCCGTCGAACGCCCGGGCATGTCGCGATCGAGTCCTCCTAGCCAGGCGGTGATTCCGGTGCCGGTGCCTATCGCCCCGCCAAAGCCGAACGGGCCGGTGCAGAAAAGTCTCGTCCGAATCACAGCCACGTCGGTGGAGCCCGATTACAAGGCGCCGTGGAATGCAGGCGCGCTCCAGCGCGGTGTCGGCGCTGGATTTGTGATCGGTGGCAATCGCATCATGACAAATGCGCACGTGGTTGCCAACAGCCGCTACATCACTGTCGAGCGCGATGGCGATCCCAACAAATATCCCGCGCAGGTGCAATTCATCGCCAACGATTGTGATCTAGCGTTGATAACCGTGCCCGCGAAAGATTTTTTCAAGAACATGCTGGCGCTAAAATTCGGCGGCATCCCGGTGCTGGAGTCGACGGTGTCGGCCTATGGTTATCCAATTGGCGGAGAACGGATGTCGGTCACGACCGGCATCGTGTCGCGAATTGATTTTCAGCTCTACACACATTCATCGGTTGACCAGCACTTGGCGATCCAGATCAGCGCTCAGATCAATCCGGGCAATAGCGGGGGCCCGGTGATGCAGGACGGCAAAGTCGTCGGCGTGGCGTTTCAAGGCTATAGCGGTGACGTCGCGCAAGGCGTGGCCTACATGATTCCCACACCGGTGATCAATCGTTTTTTGAAGGACATCAGCAACGGGCGTTATGACGAATATCCCGATCTGGCGATCACCTATGCGAAATTGCAAAATCCAGCGCAACGAAAATACCTTGGATTAAATGATGACGACCGTGGCGTTCTGGTGAGTACCGTGGTGGCGGCTGGTCCCTCCGACGGTATTCTGAAAGCGGGCGACGTGCTTCTTTCTATCGACGGTCATCCAATCGCAAGCGACGCGAACGTCGAGTTGGATGGCGAACGCTCGCAATTCGAGGAAGTCGTGGAGCGCAAGTTCAAAGGCGATTCGGTCAAGCTCGACATCTTGCGGGACAAAGAGCCGATGACGGTGACGATCAAATTGTTCAAGCCGTGGCCGTACTCGATTCAAGGGCACAGCTACGATGTGCGACCGCGCTATGTGCTTTACGGCGGACTGTTGTTCCAACCGCTAAACCTGGACATGCTTGAAGCGTATCGCACATCGGACCTGCGCCTCCGTCACTTCTTCGAATACTTCATCCTGGAGCAAATTTACCTGGATCATCCTGATGTCATTGTGTTGAGCAACATTTTGCCGGACCCCATCAATAGTTATCTCGCGCCGTACCGCGGCGGAATTGTGGATGAAGTAAACGGCAAAAAAATTCGGACTCTCGATGAATTGTCGGAAGCTTTCGCCCAGGCGCCCGAGCGGCTGGTGATTCGAATGATCGGGGACGGACCTCCGCTGGTGCTCGACCGCAACAAAGTGGACGCCGCGCGCGAGCGTATCAAGACTCGTTACAACGTTTTGAAAGAGCAAAATCTCGAGGACAAGCCTGCATCACGCATCGCCGCCGCAGACGATAAAAACTAAAATGCAAAGACAGTCTTTCATAGCTATCAGCATTGTTCTTGTCGCCGCAACCGGAGCGCTGGCCAAGAAGGAACCGGCCATTCCGACCACGGCTGCTCAGCCAAAACAGGTCGCGCTCGTTCGCGTGAATGTAACCGGACAGGGGTATGATTATTTTCGGCCGTGGCAAAAGAAGGCGCCTTTTTCGAAACGCGCGCTCGGTGCCGTGTTACCGAAGGGCCGCGTCCTCGTCACCGCCGACTTGGTCACAAACCAAAATTACGTCGAGCTCGAGCGCGCAGAGTCCGGCGAAAAGACCGCAGCCAACGTCCGTGTGATCGATTACGAAGCGAACCTGGCGTTGCTGGAACCGGCGGAGAAAAGTTTCCTCGACGGCATCACGCCGCTCGAAATCACATCTGACACGGTAGTCGGCGACCGTCTAGCGGCTTGGCAATTGGAACCGAGCGGCGCGTTGCTGGCGACGGAAGGCTTGGTGACAACGGTGCAAATGATGCCGTATCCAGTCGATGTGGGGCAGTTCCTCACCTACCGAATCAGTATTCCGATGCAGTATCGCGAGAACAGCTACACCGTTCCGCTGGTCAAGAACAACAAGCTCGCGGGGTTGCTGCTGCGTTATGATTCTCGGTCGCAACTGCTCGATGCTATCCCAGCCCCGGTGATTAACCATTTTTTGAGGGAAGCCGAAGGTCAGAATTATCGTGGCTTCCCGTCAGCCGGGTTTTCATTTTTCCCGACGCGTGATCCTGCGTTGCGTGAGTTCGCGGGCGAAAAAGGCAAGCGCGGCGTTTACATAACGAATGTTGACGCGGGCACGCCTGCGATGAAAGCTGGACTTCAGGTCGGCGACATCGTGACCGCGGTAGGAAATCACGACATTGATGAGAACGGCAATTATGTGGATTCGCTTTACGGCAAGATCGAGTTCACCAATCTACTGACGGCACACGCTTACGCGGGCGACGTTGTACCTTTCCATATTCAGCGCGACGGCAAAGCGAAGCAGCTGAACGTGATCCTGGAACATCGCGACGCGAAGGATTACGTGAGCCCGCCGTATTATCTCGATCAGCCCCCGCGGTATTATGTCCTTGGCGGCCTGATTTTTCAGGAATTGTCTCGTCAGTATCTCAAGGAATGGGGACCGAACTGGCAACGAGAAGCGCCGCAGCGTTTCGTTTACATGGACCATTTCCAATCTGAGCTTTTCCCGGAGAGAAATCGTCGGGTCGTAATTCTCAGCCAGGTGCTCCCGGCGAACAGCACAATCGGCTACGACGACCTCGCGTATCTGACCGTCAAGAAGGTGAACGGCAAGGAAATCAAATCGTTGGACGACCTCGCCGAAGCGGTGAAACAACCAGTCGAAGGTTTCATCAAAATAGAGACGGAAGAAGATCCAAAACAAATCGAGCTCGACGCTTCCCA
>DATFXC010000045.1:0-7890 GCA_035258625.1 Candidatus Udaeobacter sp.
GAATGGCTTCGATGGCCTGATCTACCATCGCTTTTGTAATTGGCCGCTTCCCACCGTCGGCGCTTGCTGGCGGTTCAAGTCGAATCAGAAACGAAGTGCCGCCTTGAAGGTCGAGGCCGAGATGGATTCTCCCACGGCGAATCACCGTCCCATCCGGTCCTTTTTGATCGAAGGGTGGATAGACCGACCAAAGGCAAAACGCCGTGACTACGATTGTGAGCACAGTCCCCAGAATGCGGCGTAACCGCTCGCTTTCGGTCGCGAAATACCAGCCGAAAAGCACCAGTATGGCGAGGCCGATAAAAAAAGTGAGCACTGGGGTCATGGAATTTTCGATCCTCGATCTTCGATTTTCGATTTGCTCATCGGCGTTGCTTGTTCAGTCCGGCTTAGTAACAGCAACGTTTTACCTTACGCCTCTTTCAGGACGTTGGTAATCGCCGATTTGTCTACCTCGATTTTTACATTATCGGCCACTTTCAGTAGCACGGTGGTCTCTTTCACGTTCGAAATTAGACCGTGAATGCCGGCGTTGGTCACCACCCGGTCACCGGTTTTCAAACTCGAGATCAAATTTTGTTGCTGTTGCTGCCGTTTTTTCTGCGGCCGGATCATCACAAAGTACATGATAATGAAAATGAAAATAAGCGGGACGAAAAACGAGCCAATGCCGCCGCCAGGCACCGGTGCCGGCGAACCCGTTTGAGCCTGAGCCAAAATCATGCAGACCATATCGAAAATTGGAGAGCGCACCTTAAGCACGAACAGGCCTGCTGCAATCGTTCTTTCGCATCACTCGTGCTGTGGCTGGCATTAAATTTCGACTATTTCTGGAACTTGGAACGTCTCAGGCCGTAGTCAGAATGTGTGACGCAGTCTGGGGTTGGTGCTCGTGGCCCTGCGGCGCTCGCGGGGATATCATCTTCCGGTTTCCAGTGGTCTTGGCAGCGTCTATGTGCCCAGATATAACATTCGCCGTCTCTACACATGTGCAAAGAAGATGGACAAACCGGTTGTTGTCGGATTTATTCCTCGGTTTCTGCAGCTCAACGGGGGTATAGCTCAGTTGGTAGAGCGTCTCGTTCGCAATGAGAAGGCCAGGGGTTCGAATCCCCTTACCTCCAGTGTTCACTTGTGAGGCACGAAGGGTGGCAGGGCGCCTCTAGAATCTAATGAACCGATGAAGCCTATGGCCCGATGGCGAAAGACGTTGCCTTCGAACCACATCAGCTTTCACGTGCTCTTCGCTGTCGCGGTTGCGAGTTTGTGCTTCGCCGATGTGACGAGACTTTCGTCACAAGATAGCGGCGTTTTACAAGAGTCGTCGCGCTTTCATGAGGTTCATTCCACGAGCGATTTGCCAGCGGCAGTCGTTGCGCTTTGCACTAATAGTGTAGGCAACCTGGCGGAACCAGGTGGGAAATGGAACGCGACCGATGCCATCAGCGACCCAACTCTTCCAGCCAAGCGCCTGATTTGGGCAGCAATAGGCGATGAATATTACGTCGTGCATTTCGAGCGCGGCGGGATCGCGCACACGTTTCACATCCTTGTTGCCAAGCTAACGAAAGGCGACAGCCAACCGAAAGTAGTCTGGCGTGCGGTTGGAGGTCCATTTGAAAATTACGCCGCATTTCTCGACGCATTACGAAGCGGAAAGTTGGACGACCGCTTGGGCAATTCGAAGTTTTGGTAGCGCAAAATCGACGGCCAAGGCGAAACTTGCGCGCGTCCATAGCGCGGCTGACTTTGGCCTCTGAAACTTCTAGCCAGAGCAAGGTTCTATGTCCCTCGATGGAAAAACGGCGTTGATCACTGGCAGTTCGCGCGGAATCGGGAGACGGATTGCTCTGGCACTGGCGGAGAGTGGCGTCAAAGTCGGCGTTCACTACTTCCAAAACCAGGCTGCCGCGAAAGAGACGCTCGAGCAGATCCGCAAACGCGGCTCCTATGGTTTCCTCGTGCAAGCCGACGTGACGCAGCCCAAACAGATCACGGAGATGTTTCGCAAGCTGAAGACGGAGTTCGGCCACCTCGACATCTTCATCAGCAATGCCAGACCTGAGGCATCGAAATTCTTCCAGCCGCCGCTGGACATTACCCTCGAACAATGGGACGCAGCGTTCGATTCGCAGGGGAAAGCATTTCTCGTCGGCGTTCGCGAAGCGCTTCCGCTGATGCAGGATGGAGGAAGAATCTGCGCCATCACGTACGCTGAAGGAAGTCGCACCGGTGGCCATCAACCATGGGTCGCCATGGGTGCAGCGAAAGCCGCGCTCGAATCACTGGTCAGGTACTTCGCTGTAGCCGTGGCGAAGCGCAGGATCACGGTGAACGCAATCAGCCCGGGATGGACCGAGGACAGCGTCTTGAACACACTGCCGGAAGAGGCACAGAAACTGATTTGGAACTGGCACAGTCGCGGGTGGACGCCGATGGGACGCTTGGGAACGCCGGCGGACATCGGCGACGTGGTTGCACTCTTCTGTTCGGAGAAAGCGCGCTGGATTACGGGACAGGTGATTTATGCAGATGGCGGCGCATCTTTGATGAATCCGGAAGTCCCTCCAGAAATCCAAATCGGATAATCTGATGAAACTTGAAGGAATTGATCACGTAGCCATAGGCGTGCGCGATATTGAGCGATCCGCCAAATGGTACATCGACGTTCTCGGATTCGAGCGACTTTATGAAGGCATGTGGAACGGTGTGCCGACTTTTATCGGCAAAGGGAACACTGGAATTGCGTTGTTCCCTGCGAGTCATCAGCCAAAATCGTCAGCGCATCGTGAGATCCGTATGCTTCATCTCGCCTTTCGTGCAAACCGGGAAAATTTTCGCGCCGCGCAGCGCGAGCTAGAAAAGCGTGGAATCAAATTCGAATTCCAAGATCACGAAATCTCGCACTCGATTTATTTCCGCGATCCCGACGGCCACGAGCTCGAGATCACAACTTATGAACTCGAAAAGTGAGCCTAATTCTCATTAGGCAAGAAATCATGTTTAGACCAGTAACTTAAATGCCTATGTCCACATCGCTGCCACTTCCGACCGACCAAGAACTTCCTGAAGACGTTCTCCGGCGTCTTCGGGACCGTCCGCCCATTTCCATTTAAGGTCTTATCGCAACCGCACCGCAGTTGTTGATTCCGTGGACCGATCTGGTCAGCGCCCTGTATCAAAGCACCGTCCCAGCACGGCTGCGCGAGATCGCCATTCTTCGCCAAGCTGCGTGTGCGAACTCCCTATACGAGCTTCATCAGCAGGGCATACTTGCGCTCTCCAACGGACCTTCCGAAGAAGAAATAGCTCTCATCATAAGTTCACAGCCAGTAACAACCCTATCCGCCGCCGAAAACCTCGTTTGCCGAATGAGTGAGCAGTTGGAGCGGAATCCACGTTGGACGAAGCGACCTTCACGGAGGCCCGATCGCTTTTTGATGATCGTCAGTTTATCGAACTTGTGGTGGTCATCAGCTTTTACTTTTGTGTCGCTCGCTTTCTTAATGCAAGCCGCCTCAAAGTTGAAAGCGGTAATCCACTCGAAGCCCGTTCCTCACCGAGTTAACTCGCAAATTCTCAAAGTTTACAAACTCCGCCACAGTACAAAAAGCAGTGCGCTTGTGCGCCATCCGCTGCTGTCGCCTTGTTCCTTGACAGGATGAAGCCCATCTGACGAGGATGGTGCACTTGGAGGTACAGCAACGATGAGTTCATTTGTTCTAAGAGTCACTACGAAGGCGCAATTTCTGATCATCGCGGCCATCGGTGTGTCGCTGGCAGCTGATAACCCTCAGGACCCCGCATCCAAGAAGGACTTGGACGGGCTGCAGGGCAGCTGGAAGCTGGTCTCCGCGATGCGAGATGGTAAGGCGTTGCCCAAGGACAAGGTGAAGAAGACCACTATCGTCATCAAAGATGACACTTTCAAGGATGACACTTTCGTCTTTCCCGATTCGGCGGAGTACGCGACCAGCAAGGAGGGGATTATCAAGCTCGACGCGACGACAAAGCCAAAGCAGATGGATACGACCTCGACCGAGAAAGAAGTCATGCTCGGCATCTACGAACTGGACGGAGACCGTTACAAGGTCTGCTTCGCCCCGACCGGCAAGCCACGCCCCAGTGAATTTGCATCCAAGCCAGGGAGCGGAAACCTCCTGCAAGTCTGGAAGCGGAAGAAGAAACAGTAACCCCGGTTGATTTCTGGATACCGGACGTTCGCCTTCGATCTTCTGGAGCGCTCGCCTGCTAAATGACCGCGTAATGCTCTTCAAGCAGTCAGAGATTCTCGACTTGGCTCGGAATGACAGGCTGAGACGACGCAAGCTACGATTTACGCGACGCGGCCGCAGCAGTTCTTATATTTTTTGCCGCTGCCGCAGGGGCACGGTTCGTTGCGACCTACTTTGGGCAATGAACGGCGAATTGGCAAATCAATCGATACTTCCCCTGCTCCATCGCCGTCTCCGTCGCCGCCGACTGCGGCCATCGCGCCGACGGGGTGCCGGATGCGCGCGTTGGAGGTTGCTGTTGGCGCAGTTGGCCCTTCTTCGCGCAGGAGGAACTGCGGCAACGTTGCAAGAAAATTCTCGAATGCCTGCAAATTGGAAGTGCTGCGGAACAGATTGTTCA
This sequence comes from Candidatus Udaeobacter sp., assembly GCA_035258625.1. Lineage (GTDB taxonomy): Bacteria > Verrucomicrobiota > Verrucomicrobiia > Chthoniobacterales > UBA10450 > Udaeobacter. The sequence goes on from DATFXC010000045.1 coordinate 4,636, forward strand.
GCACCTCATTCTTAATGTTCGCCATTAATTCGACGAACATGTCGTACGCCTCAGTCTTGTACTCGATGAGCGGATCCTTCTGCGCGTAGCCGCGCAGATAAACGCCCTCGCGCAATGCGTCCATGGCGTAGAGATGCTCCTGCCACAGACGATCTATCGCGTTCAGAATGATATAACGCTCCAGGCTTTTTACGGCAGTTGGTTCTTCGTGGCTCGATTTGCGCTCGTAGGCGTTCTTGATCTTTTCGAGCAGGAACTGCGCGTTCTCATCAACTGTGCGCGTTTCGAACTGCGCTTTTTCCTTGGTCAAACCGAGCGGGAAGGTCGTGTTTACCCAGTGGATGAGACCGGTGTAATTCGGCTCATCGCCTTCGAGATATTCTTTTACTTTTGCCGGCACGGCTACATCGATCACTTCGTAGATGTGCGTGCGCGGTTCCTCGGAATCGATGACTTCGTTGCGCCAGGTGTAAACGACCTCGCGCTGCATGTTCATGACGTCGTCGAAATCGAGTGTGCGTTTTCGGATGAGATAGTTGCGTTGCTCGACCCGTTTTTGCGCTGTCTCAACGGATTTGTTCAGCCAGCGATGTTCAAGCTCCTGGCCTTCTTCAAGCCCGAAGCGTTCCATGATTTTTGTCATGCGATCGGCGGCGCCGAAGTTCCGCATCAGATCGTCTTCAAAGCTGACGTAAAACCGCGATGCGCCAGGATCGCCCTGACGTGCGCAGCGTCCGCGTAACTGCCGATCGATCCGGCGCGCCTCGTGGCGCTCGGTGCCGACTACCATTAGTCCGCCCAATTCTGTGACGCCTGGACCCAGTTTAATATCGGTGCCGCGTCCAGCCATGTTGGTCGAAATCGTGACCGTGCCTGGTTGTCCGGCGCGCGCCACGATCTCGGCTTCCTGCATGTGGAACTTTGCGTTCAACACGTTGTGCGGAATTTTCTCGCGCTTCAGCATTCGGCTAAGCAGTTCTGAAGCTTCCACACTCACTGTGCCGACCAGCACCGGCTCATGCTTCGCGTGGGCTTCTTTGATTTCTTTGATGACAGCGTTGTATTTTTCTCGACGCGTTTTGTAGATCCGGTCGTTGCTATCCGTCCGCCGCACCGGTCGATTCGTTGGGATCATGTTCACGTCGAGCTTGTAAATGTCGTGGAACTCCGCCGCTTCGGTCTCGGCCGTGCCGGTCATGCCTGCGAGTTTCTGATAAAGTCGGAAATAATTTTGAATGGTAATGGTCGCCAGGGTTTGCGTTTCGCGGTCGATCTGGACGCCTTCCTTGGCTTCCACCGCCTGATGCAGCCCGTCGCTCCAACGGCGCCCCGGCATTTTGCGACCGGTGAATTCGTCGACGATGACAACTTTGTTATCTTCGATGACGTACTGGACATCTTTCTCGAAGAGGCAGTAGGCGCGAAGTAGCTGCGAGATGTTGTGGATCCGCTCCGCCTGGGTGTCGCAATGCTGCTGGCGGTCCGCTTTTCTTTTATCCTTCTCTTCGGGCGAAAGCGTCTCGTCGAGATCGATCTCGGTGAATTCGTTAATTAGATCAGGCAAAACAAATGCGTTTGGATCATCGGGATTGAGAAAGCTACGGCCCTGCTCGGAGAGATCGGCTTCATTCGATTTTTCGTCGATCGTGAAGAACAATTCCTCCTTAAGCTGAAACAGTTCCTCCTTGCGCGTGTCCTGGTAGAATGAAAGCTCGGCTTTATCGATGGCGCGGCGTTTGTCCGGATCTTCCATCAAGCGCAACAGCTGCTTGTTGCGCGGTTGACCAAGTTTCACCTTGAACATGAGACGACCGCCAGTCTCGACGTCGCCCTGCTCAAATCTCTCGATCGCTTCGCTCGCTACGCGGTTGCAAAGCATGTTTTGCTTCCGCACCAACTGCTCGATGAGCGGTTTCCATTTGTCGTATTGATGTGTGGAAATCGTCGCAGGCCCGCTGATGATGAGCGGGGTCCGTGCTTCGTCGATGAGAATCGAATCGACTTCATCGACGATCGCATAGCAATAGCCGCGCTGCACCTGTTGTTCGCGCGTCGTCGCCATGCCGTTGTCGCGCAGATAATCGAAGCCGAACTCGCTATTCGTGCCGTACGTGATGTCCATGGCGTACTGCTCGCGGCGCGCATCCGGTTCCTCATCATGTTGAATGCAGCCAACCGTTAGTCCGAGGAAACTGTAAAGTTGCCCCATCCATTCCGCGTCGCGGCGGGCCAGGTAATCGTTTACCGTCACCAGGTGCGCGCCGCGTCCAGTGAGCGCGTTCAGGTAAAGCGGCAACGTGGCGACCAAGGTTTTACCTTCGCCGGTCGCCATTTCCGCGATTCGGCCCCTGTGCAAAACGATACCGCCAAGCAATTGCACGTCGAAGTGCACCATGTCCCAGACCATCGGCTGATCGCACACCGTGAAGCTGTGTCCCCGATCCTTGAGCCGACGCGCAGCGTTTTTCACCACCGCAAATGCTTCCGGCAAGATTTCATCCAGCTTTTTCCACTGCTCTTGCAGGTCGGGAATCTTCGAGATCTCTTCCGCCCAGCTCGCAGTTTTTGCCCGCAACTCGTCATCCGACAAGCTGTTGAACTGCTCGTCGAACTCGTTGATCCGGCGAACAGTCGGCATCAGACGCCTGAGCTCGCGCTGATTTTTCGACCCTAAAATTTTCTTTAAAATCCAAGCAACCATTTGAACCCGTAATATCGATCAGATTCCTGCACTATCAATCTGTAGCCACGGCCCTGTGGGCCGTGTCAGGTAGGGCGCGTCACTCTGTGCGCGCCGATTTTTAAACGCACGGCGGCGGGCAGAGGACTGCCCGCCCTACCAAGCCGGCCACGCGCTGGTCCCTACAGGAAACACCGACGGCCCTACAGAAATTTCCGCGGCAAATCGACTGCTCTCCGCAACAGGCGCAGATAATGGGTCCGCGAGATTTGGATACCGCCAAACTGTTGCAGATGGGGCGTGAGCCATTGCGTGTCGAGCAGGACAAATTTGCGGGCGCGCAAATGTTCCAGGAGCGCCACGAGCGCAATCTTGGAAGCATCGGTCACGCGATGAAACATTGATTCGCCAAAGAACGCGCCGCCAACTGCGACACCGTAAAGGCCGCCGGCGAGCCTGTTTTCTTTCCAAGCCTCGACTGAATGTGCGTGACCGAGCTCATGTAATCGCGTGTAGCTGTCGATGATGTCACGATTGATCCAGGTATTTTCGCGTTCCGCGCACGCTTGGATTAC
>DATFXC010000046.1:0-6815 GCA_035258625.1 Candidatus Udaeobacter sp.
CGCGTCTGGCCAAGCGTGAGGAACAAAATGCCTTCGCGATAACCCAGCGCCGCGATAGGACTACCGGGGGCGAGCTGCCCTTCGATGTACTCACGCCGGTTAGCGATGGCTTCGACCCAACGATACGGCTCTTCGATCATAACGGCAGTTGGAACATAGGCCTCCGGCCTGTGCCCACGGCCGAATTATTGTGCGCTGCCACACATTCAGCAGAGTACAACTCCGCTCGCCGCACAGACTGAAAGTCTATGTTCCTCATGCAACCATTTCCTTAAACACCGCGGCGATTTTGCTCTCGGGCAAAGTGGTGATGCCTTCGCGCGACACGATCTTGATCACGGGATAAATTTTTCCGCTCCGATCTACACCTGCTGTCGCGGTATCGGATTCTGCAGCGGTGTCGAGCGCACGCAATGCGAGGGATACTGCTTCCTGTTCGCTCAACTTGTGCAGCGGCTTCGCGCCCCAGGTGTTTTCATAATAGAGAATGCCGCGCACCGCAGGCGAACCTGATCCAGTTGCCGCATAATCGGTCGCTTCAAATTGAGCGCCCATTGCATCATAAAAGTAAAGACGGGCTTCGGGTTTCGAATTTCCGTCGTAAGTCGCAAAGATCGGGACCACAACACCGACGCCTTGCATGACGAATCCGAAATTGTCGCGCAACAATTTCGAGAGCGCTCGCACTTTGCCGTCGACACTCATCTCCTGGAGCTGAGTTCGCCGAAAATATTGGAGCGAATGCTCGAGCACGCGTGCCATCTCCCACGCAGTGGCAGGCACGCCGGCGATGGCCATTATGGATTGGCGATCAATCTCCAAAACCTTGTCCGCACGATCGTAGACAACCGTGTTACCCGCAGTCGCACGGCGATCTCCCGCAACCAGAACGCCGCCGGAAAATTTGAAGGCAAGAATCGTTGTCGCCTCGGTTGGCATCCACATCTGTTGTTGCGTCGCGTTTTGCGATATCGGACCGATGGCGGGCGGGCCGAGCAGACCTTTGCGTCGCAGCAATGCAGGAAAGTCATCCGCTTCACCAGAGAGGTTCTGGTCAAATCCCAACTGTGAACGGTCCATTACTGACCCGTGCGCTGGCGATAGCGCTTGGATTGGTTGGGATCGACTTTGCGCATTTTCTTTAACAGATCCTTTGTGTCCGGTCGCGAAACATCCGGCGAACGCGGGCCACCGCCATCGCCTTGTTTTGGTCCCCACGGAGCCGGTTCCACCGGCTTTTGAATGCGCTCAGGCATGAAAAAACGTACGAGCAAAAGTTCGAAACGCAAGCCGCCAGGCGAGTGACGAATCACGAACACGAGGGCGCCCAATCACCGCCGACATTCCTTTCCCGCTTTAACCTTCAGCCCTTCAACTGTTCAACGCAGCGAACCTTGTTCTAGTGAGACCTGTTATGAAGCTTGTCAGCCAAATGTGCCGGTGGCAAAGTTTCGCTCCGATGAAGGCAGCTGCCATTTTGTGGACGATAAGTTCTTTGGCGCTTTGCATTGCTTCGGCGCAGAGTCCCGCGCCCAATGCGGCAAAATCGGCTGAAGCCGCGCAACTGGAAGCGCTGGCAAAAAAAATTGATGAACACAATGCCAAAATTGACGCGCTTTCTCAGGAAATACTCAAACTCGAACAACAACTCTCGCACGTTCGTCCAGGCGTAATGATCGGAGAAGCTTCACCCGCCCCAGCAACTGCTGCCGCTCCAGCCACAGCTGCGTCGCATTCCTCCGTCGCAGGAAACACGCATACTGTTGCGCGGGGAGAAACGCTCACCTCCATCGCGAAAATGTACAAAGTGACCGTGGACGATTTGCAAAAAGCCAACAATATCGAAGATGGCCGTAAGCTACAGGCTGGCCAGACAATCGTGATTCCGACATCGTCGCCTGCTGCTTCAGGCTCGCCGTCGCCATAACCGACAACCAAACTCCGGTGAATCAAAAGTGGTTTCTACGCAAACACGAGGACGGAAACACCTTCGGTCCGGTGCAGTTCGAGCAGATCACGCGTTGGGCTGATGCGGCGCAGATCGCGCCGCATGACACTCTGTCCAGCGACGGCCAGACCTGGATCAAAGCGCCCATGCTTCCGCAGCTCGGCATGGACTGGCTGGTTGAGCTAACGAGCGAGCATTACTACGGGCCGACTACGCTCGGTGCCTTGCGGGAATTCATTCGGCTCGGAGAAATCGATGGCAAAACTGTCGTGATCAACACCTGCGACGGCACGCGCCAGCAAGTCCGGCAAATGCCCGACCTTGGGGAGACTGCGGAGTTACAGGTCGATGAAAATCAAATTGAAATTCAACTCGGCGACCCCGTCGGACCGGCAGTGGCGAGAATGTCTGTCCGTCTTCAGGAACGAATTCGCGATCTTGAGCAAACGCTTCAGGAGGAACGCCGCGCTCTTGCAGAAAGCGAGCAGCGTTACCGCGAACTGGAGCAAAAATACCAGGACCTGTTACTCAGCCTGGAAGGCTAGCGCCTAACAAAACCGCTCGAAGTCGCAGCCATTAAACCGGCAAACGCTCCTCTTCCGATTCCTGGATTTCGGATGTGACCGATTCGGTGGCAACATCCGTCTCCCGCTGAGGCGAGGACTCCAAGAGACTTTGTCGGCATAGCTGCGCGTATTTGCGATCGAGCGCGAGCAATTCATCGTGCGCGCCCCGCTCAATGATCCGGCCGTGATCGAGTACCAGGATTTGGTCCGCGTGCACAATCGTGGAAAGCCGATGCGCAATAACAATCGATGTTCGATTCGCCATCAAATGCTCCAACGCCTCCTGAATTAATCGTTCGGTCGCCGTGTCGACGCTGGCGGTCGCTTCATCGAGTATCAGAATCGGGGGGTCTTTGAGCAGCGCGCGCGCAATTGAGAGCCGTTGTTTCTCGCCAACGCTCAATTTTACGCCGCGCTCCCCGACCACACTCTCCACACCCTGCGGCAACCGCTCGATGAACTGTCGCGCGTTCGCAGCATCCACCGCGCGCCACAGTTCCGCATCAGTGGCCGTTGGTTTCCCCACCAAAAGATTTTCGCGAATCGATCCGTTGAAGAGGAAGCTTTCCTGTGTCACCACGCCGATTGCTTCGCGCAACGTGCGCAGGTCGTAGTCGCGAATGGGTTTCCCATCGACGTAAATCTGGCCGAAGTCGAACTCGTAAAAGCGTACGAGCAAATTCACCAGTGTCGATTTTCCTGCGCCGGTCGCGCCCACTAGCGCAGTCGTCGTGCCCGGCAGCGCATGAAACGAAACGTGCCGGAGCGCAACCAAACCTTCCACGTAACTGAAGCTGACGTCTTCATACCGGATGTCGCCGGCGACGCGCCTGCGGTAGCCCCGATCGATGATCGCGGCGCCGGGGCCATCGACCCGGGCTACAACACCCGGCTCGGCGTCTTCATCCAGAATGTCGAACACCCGTTCGCCCGCCGCGCGGCCGGCCTGCACCAATTGATTCAGCTGATGCAGTCGGCTGATCGGATCGTAAAGAAACGCTGTGAGCATGAGAATCGCGACCAGATCGCCGAGCTGCATTCTGCCGGTCAAAACAGCATGACTACCAAATCCCAGCACCAGCAACGCGCCGATTGCTTCAAACATAGACATGGACGGCGAGTAAATCGCCCATGTCCGCATCACCACCAGCGTGGCGTGCCGCAGTTGATCGCTGGCGCGATTGAAACGCGCGTGTTCCTCGCGGTCGCGCGCGAAGCTTTTGATCTGACGAATTCCGGCAAGATTATCGTGCAACAGCGCGTTGATGTTCGATGCCGCGCGCCGCTGCAGTCGGTAACGCCGATGCGCCGTAAGCGTGTAAGCCAGCGCGCCCGCTATCAGTAGTGGCAACGGCACCAGTGCAAGCAATGCCAGCTTGGCGTCCCAATAAAACATCACCGCCATGACGATCATAATTTGCAACACTGCCACCACGCCTTGCTCGATTCCGTCGATCAACACGCGCTCGACCGAGTTCACGTCCTCGATCACGCGCGTCATCAGATCGCCCGTAGCGCGATTATCGAACCAGCGCAATGGCAGCAGTTGAATGTGCGAATACAAATCGCTGCGCAGATCGAAAATGACTTTCTGCTCGAACGTGTTGTTCAGAACGATCCGGAGCGAATTGAAAACGTGCTGGACCAGAAAAGCCACTGTAGCAACCAAAATCAGCGGCAGCAATTTATCCGGCCGATTCGCGCGCACTACATCATCAATGGTCCATTTCGTCACGCCGGGAAACACGATCACCATCAACGTACCCAGGATCGCGCACGCGAGCGTGCCCGCGGCCAACCATGGATACCGCCTAAGGTAAGCAAATACGCGCCAGACCGTGTTCATCCGGCAATCAACCTCATCTCCCGCGCCACCGCGTCAAGGCAAGCACGCAATTGTTGCCGACACGACCGCAGGTCATACGTTACAATTTGCTTGGGTCAGCCGCCCAAGGCTTTGCCGAGTATCTAGATTTTAGGCTTGATAATTCATCAGTGCGGAGTCAAACCAGCGGTCGCTATGAAACCGCTATCTGGAATACTCGCATTCATTGGATTAACGGTACTCGGCATGTTGATTGCTGGTTGCCTTGTGAAAAAATCGTCGTCTCGGATTCACAATGTTATGTTCTGTATCGAAATCGGTGACCCAAACACATACGTGGAGTTAAAAGACGCATCACATGATGGGCAGGTTAAGCTTCACGGCAAGTTGAATAAGGCTAAGGACAAAGGGGGTAAGTGCGAAATCAAGTTTCTCGCGCAGGACGGAGGCACGCCGGATCCTGATTATTGTCAACACACGGTAACTCTTAAGACCGATAGGGTCATTAAATCCGAACTCGCGAGCAACCGCGGCCGTGACAACTCTGCTGCGAACGACCCGAATATGATGCATCGCGTTTCATCTCCTGATCCCCAAGACATAACGGACATCGCGGCACTGCTAAAACCATAAGGGACATCACGGCATCGCCAAAATAATCATCGTGTCGCTTTGCTTGGCCCAAAGGGCTGCCCAATTTTGCGCCGAAAATTTGTTTACGCGGCGTGGCTGGCGCTGCAGCTGCTGCTGATCATTTCATTTTCCTGCCGCGACACGTTGCACGCCTTAGCGGAGGGACCAACGATCCTTCCTGATTCATTTAAGGACGTCGCGCATAAAGCTGAAACGGTTCTTTCCACTTCGCTCGGTCAAGAATTACCGGCATCGAATCCAGCGCGCCAGGCGCTCGCAACTTATCTGCACGTTGCCGGAATCGAGGCGGGCTACAACTATTTTGCACCAAACGTGCCCAGCGGCTATAAGCTGGTGTTCGAGTTACACTATCGCGACGGGCGAGTGGAATACGAGTTGCCGTCAATAACCACTGCAGCCGCTGGTCTGCGCATAGCCGGGTTGTTGGATTACATTGGGCGCACGCGATCCGACCCGGTCCGGGAAATCTTGGTGAAGACGCTGGCGCAATCTGTCTGGCGCGAGCATCCCGACGTTGAAGGGGTTCGGGCCATCCTCGGATCGATCGCGCTGCCGAGCGTGCGCGAATACGAACACGGGAACCGAGAATCGTACGAGTTCTTGTACGCCTACGATTTCAGTGCAACGAGCGAACCAGCCAAACCGCACGATCGCTAAAGAGGATGCAAGCGTTTAGAACGCGACTGTTCCTGTTTCCTCCCGAGACAGATCATTGGCTGGCAATCTTGCGCGTCGGGCTTGGTTTCGAGGTAATGCTTTATTCGGTGTCTCTGCGAAACGATTGGTGTTATCTGCTTTCGGGGATTACGCGCAGGTTGGCGGAAGCACTGCTTTCTCTGGAAAGCCATTTTGTCCCGACACTGGGGTGGTTCGTTGCTCTGGCGGCACAACTCGGCGTGCGCGAAGAGAGGGTAATCTTTCTGGCATGGCTTGGTTTGTTTGCTTCTGGTTGCGCCCTGCTTGTCGGAGTTGCCTGCCGCTTCTCTGCCATTGCAGCCTGGTTGTTACACCTTTGCGCGGCGAAAAGCGGCGGCTTCACCTCCTATGGCATGGATAATTTTCTGACCATCGGCCTGTTCTATTTGATGTTGTCACCGTTGCCAGACCGTTTTTCCCTCGATTGGCGACTTCGGGATTGGCAAGTGAGAGATCCACAGCTCCTGGGATTCTGGCGCCGGGTTCTTCAGCTTCATCTGTGCATCATCTATTTCTTTAGCGGCCTCGCCAAGTGCTTTGGTTCTGGCTGGTGGAATGGTTCCAGTGTGTGGCGTGCGCTGATCCGGCCGCCATTTAACGTGATTAATCCCGAGATCCTCGTGACATTCAAGTACGTGTTTCCGCTGGCAGGAGTCCTCGTTTGCCTGCTGGAGTTCGGATATCCGATTTTTATTTGGAGCACCAGAACACGAAAGATTTGGCTCCTCGGCGTGTGCACGATGCACGTCGCGATCGCAGTAGCCATGGGAATGTACCTTTTCTCGCTGGTCATGATCGTCCTCAACGTGGCGGCGTTCGGGACAGGTTTGTTTCCAGAGCAGGGCAAAAAGATCCGTTTACAACCTGAGACAACTGCTGCGTAGGTTGTAACGCGATTCTGCTGACTCACAGTTGCCCCCGACCGAGGCTGTTACTATCATTTTCAAACGCGTGAATGCGCAAGACACGTCGGCGGAACGAACTCCTGATCTCCAGCTCGAGATCGCGCACCTGCTGTTAATCGACGTTGTTGGTTATTCAAAACTGCTCGTCGAGGAGGAGGTTGAACTGCTGCAAGAGTTGACCCAAATCGTGCGCGCCACGCAATCCTTTCGCAGCGCAGAAG
>DATFXC010000047.1:0-4674 GCA_035258625.1 Candidatus Udaeobacter sp.
GGTATGGCAAGCCCGAGCGCCGCCGCCGATTTTGCATTGACGATCAATTCGAAAGCGGTCGCCTGTTGGACCGGCAAATTGCCGACCTTCTCGCCCTTCAACAGCCTGTCGAGATATTCGGCCGCGCGTTCGAACAGGACAGAAATATTGGCGCCGTAGGTAAACAGACCTCCAACGCCTGCATAGTCGTTGAACGGATAGATGGCGGGAATGCGATTTTCAGCCATGAAGTCCGCGATCTCCTTTCGCCTGCTCAACATCAAAGTGTCGGATGCAAGCAAGACGGCGTCCGGGCGTGTTTCCTTTACTTTGGTGAGCGCGTTCTCGATGTCCGCAGCGCCATGGATTTCGACGACTTCGATTTTAACGCCGAGCTTCTCGGCAGATTTACGCGCGGTCTCCAGATTGAACTGGTTCAGCGGATTGGCGGGATTTGCAAGGACCGTGACCCGCGACAAATGCGGAACAGCCTCCTTGAGCAATTCGAGACGTTTGCTTTCCAGTTCGACGTTCAGCGCTATGAATCCCGTGAGGTTTGCATCGGGTCGGGCAAGATTCGAAATAAGGCCGATATTCACAACATCGCCCGCCGCGCCGATCAGAATCGGAATCGTCATGGTGGCGCGCTTGGCGGCGAATGCAGCCGGGCTGCCCCAGGCGACCAGGACGTCCACCGGCATCGACACGAGCTCAGCAGCAAATTCGGGAAAACGATCATCACGGCCTTCGGCGTATCGGTACTCGATGAAGATGTTTTTGCCCTCGACCCACCCCAGCGCGTGCAACTTTTCACGAAACCGCTGGACGGGCGGGAGTGGCTGATGGGCCAAAAAGCCGACCCGTTTCGAAGGCTGATTTTGCTGCGCGAAGGCAAGACCCGGCCATGCCGAGACTGCGCCGGCGAGCGCGGCCAGAAATTCCCGTCGCTTCATGCGAGCCCTCCCCACACAGAGAGGCTATCGCAGAATTCGTATGTCCGACACCCTTGCGACGCGGCCTCTGCAAGGCCGCGTTTTGCTGTCACTCCGAACAGCGTCGCCGATGCTAATGCGATTTGGCTTTTTGTTGCAGTCCGCCTTGAAGAAAGTTTTTGATCGCGCCGCGTGCGCGCGCCAAGCGTGACGTCACGGTGCCAATCGGCACGCCCTGCACCTCTGCGACTTCACGATATGTGAGGCCCTCCAAAACAACCAGCAGCAATGCATGACGCTGGTCGTCCGCCAATGCCGACAGAGCGCGCTCGATGTCGCGGGCGCTTGCCTCTGGCACCGCCGCATCGGGAGTATCATTGCCCTCAAGTGGCGAGATCGCAGGCCGCCGCGCCAGTGAGCGTAGCCGATTGCGATTGAGGTTGATCAGGATCGTGTACAGCCAGCTGTTCACGACATCACCATGAAACAGATGTTTCGATCGCAGAGCCCGTAGCAGCGTGTCCTGCACCAGGTCGTCGGCGATTTCCGCATCTCGAGTCAGGGTCCGAGCATAACGGCGCAGCTTCGGAATCGTCGCCTCAACATTCTTCTCAAACACAGCCAAGCGAAACTCCCTGATATCGATAAACCTCCGTGGGAAATTTCGCACGTTCGTGGGATTACTCAATTTACGAACAAATTAGTTTCTGACAAATTATTTAGTTTCACGGAACGGCGTCGTTTTTTTTCATTTCTTGTCTATCGCTGTTTGTCTCCGGTGTTTCTCCCTGCGAAGAAGGAATCACGTTTGCTGGAAATATCAAGCGAACCTGTAAGCCAGGGAACCCGTCGAGGAACTCGATGTTTGCGTTATGAAGACGCGCAACAGCGGCGACAAGGCTAAGCCCGAGGCCATTTCCTGCTTTGTGTCGGCTCCTCTCCAGCCGATAAAAACGCTTGAACACGTTTTGCTGTTCGGCAGCGGGAATTCCCGGTCCATCATCGATAACGGAAATAACGGCAGCACCTTCACTATTTTCTGTAACCGCGACCGTTACGTTGCCTGCTGGGCGCCCATGTTTGATTGCATTGTCGACCAGGTTGGCTATGGCATCGAAGATGAGGTCTCGATCGCCCGTGACACAAATCTGCCGACCGCCGACGAAGTTTAGATGTGTACCATGCTCCTCGGCGGCCGCATCGTATAGCTCCACGGTTTCGCGTGTTATCTCGGCAACGTTGACCGCACGGAACGCGACCTTTTGAGCTTTCGCCTCTATCTGCGCTATTCGCGTGAGTGAGGAGAAGATACGCAGCACTCCATCAAGATTGGCAATGGTGTCCGCAATCAATTCCTGGTCGGCTTCAGTGTCGCGCTCGCGATGAAAGGCCTTTTCCAGGCGTCCGCGGATGCGCGTCAGTGGCGTCCGTAAATCGTGCGCTACATTATCGGTGACCTGCTTTACCTCCTCCATCAACGCTTCGATGCGATCGAGCATTGAATTGAGATTTACCGCGACTTGATCCCATTCGTCGTTCATGCCGCGAAGCGGAATGCGAGTGTCGAGCCCGCGCTGCATAATGGCTCGAGTTGTTGCATTGATAGCTTCGATCCTTCCTACCGTCCTGCGCGTCACCAAAACGCCGGCCATGCTGGCAAGAATGCAGATCAGGGCAATGCCCACTATGAAGCCCGTTTTGATATTTCCAGTGTAAGCTTCGAGATCGTTGGCATTCTTGCCCAGGAGCAAATGATCGCCGTTCGAAAATGTCATCAAAACGGTTCGCAGCGCCGTTCGTTTTGTCGGCTCGGCTTTCCACGCTGGTGCACGAAAAGCCTCCCATGCTCCTGTGCCCATTAGCTCGGAAGGCCACGCTTTCATGTTGCCAGCTACAAAATGGTACGATGGGTCGGCCAGCAAATAGACATTGTCGCGAAAAGCTTCGTCGCCGGTCCTTTGCCGAATTATCGCGATCAAACCGCCCCGACCCCCGCTGTCATTGGCACCTTGCAAAACCAGCTGTTCCGCCACGAGGGCGCTATCCAGGCGCCCTCGTACGTACGAAATCGTCGAAAAATAGACGTAGCCGAAAAGCGCCAGAACAATTGCGCCGAACAAGCCAATGGCAATCAGAGCTAACTTGAACGTCGATGATCGTAAGGTTTCAGCCAGGCGCACGGACGCAGTACCCAACACCGCGAACTGTATGAATGAGCGGGTAAGACTGGCTGTCATCGACTTTGCGACGGACACGTCCAACATAGACATCGATGATGTTGGTTGTGGGGTCGAAATGAAGATCCCACACGTGCTGCAACAGCATCGTCCTGGACACCACTCGGCCCGCATTGCGAACGAGATACTCAAGTAGCTGGAATTCGCGAGGAAGCAGGTTGATATCACGGGCTCGACGGCTGGCCGTCCGCGATATGAGATCCAACTTGAGATCGCCGACACGCAGCACCGTTTCCTTGATGACGGTATCACTCCGCCGCGCAAGCGCCTCAACGCGTGCGAGCAATTCCACGAACGAGAAAGGCTTTGTAAGGTAGTCGTCACCACCCGCACGCAGCCCGCGTACGCGATCGTCAATTTCACCGAGAGCGCTGATAATCAGAACCGGCGTGGCGATACCCCGCTCCCGCAGGCTTCGCATGACCTCGATTCCGTCGATGTCCGGCAACATCCGATCTATCGTAATCACGGTATAAGCGGAGGAAAGCCCGAGGCACAGCGCATCGCTGCCGTTGACGGCGACGTTAACCTCGTACCCACTCGTCGTCAGCGACTCTGCGAGTTGGCCCGCTGTCTCCGGGTCGTCTTCAACGACGAGAATGTGTCGGTGCCCCGCTGCCATGAAGCTCAACTCTCCGAACGAATGACCAAGGGCATTCAGAAATTAGCACAGTTTGCGCACATCGACGCGAACTCCGTGCACCACATAGTTCCGCTTCTCTATTCGGGCGTGAAGCCGCGAAGCGCCCAGCCCGTCACGATTCCAAAGAGCAGAAGGGCAATCGGAGGGCCTACCAGCAGGACCGGAATGGCCAGTAAGTTACCCGAGCTCTGAAGTCCGTCCTTTATCCCGTTGATGATCAAATACACAATCCATCCCATCGTCCACGCGGCAGACAAGAGCAACCAAATGCGGAATAGCCCGCGCCGCCAATTCACCTGCGCTATGTCACGGAGTCGTTGCGGGCGGCCTTGTTTGGGGGTTCCAAAGTGCGACATCGCGGGCAACTCCCGACCATCGTTATTTCTCCAACACGTTTGACGCACACGCGGGCTATAGGGTCTGTCGATCGCGCGAACAGCAAGTGCCGATATGGAATAGTCGGCATAATCCGCCAATTCATCGCGACACCGTCCTACGCTACCACAAGGAGCGAGGCCGATGTCTGACTTGTGTGTCACAAATTAAATCACTGCTTACGCTCGGTGCAAATTTTCCATAATGCTGCGCTGTCTCAAAAATTCAATCAAACCTTTGGAACCTGGAAAAGGCGCGAAGCGGAACAAGGGCAGAATTTACAAAATAATTATGCCTGCAAAGCGTTGTTAGGGTGTTTTTCATAAGTGAGATCGTTCGCACTCGCAGGGCCCTTCGCGGCCTCCGGCAGCGTCGAGACAATTCGACGTGACCAATTGGCGCGCTGCCTCCATTGGCCGCACGCTTTTAAACACGAACGAAAGGATTCCCGATACTACGAGATCGTTGAAGACACGATCCTGCAAGGATTCGACTATCGTTATTTCGC
>DATFXC010000048.1:0-16868 GCA_035258625.1 Candidatus Udaeobacter sp.
CTCAAGATTCGCTCGGTGCTAACGTGCGAGTGCGGCCGGGGTGTCTGCGCGATGTGCTACGGCCGCAACCTGGCTACCGGGGACTTTGTGAAACTCGGTGAAGCGGTCGGCATTATCGCTGCGCAATCCATCGGCGAGCCGGGCACGCAATTGACCATGCGCACTTTCCACATCGGTGGCACGGCCAGCCAGACATTCAAGCAACCGATCATCAAGGCGAAGAACGACGGCAGGGTGCATTTCAATGATTTGCGAACCGTGCAAGCGCTCGATGGCAGTTGGATCGTGTTGAACAAAAACGGCTCAATCAGCGTGCACAACGAAGAAGGCCGCGAATTGGAGCGCTACAACGTGGTCATTGGCTCGGTGATTTCTAGGGAGGACGGCGC
Organism: Candidatus Udaeobacter sp.; assembly: GCA_035258625.1. GTDB lineage: Bacteria > Verrucomicrobiota > Verrucomicrobiia > Chthoniobacterales > UBA10450 > Udaeobacter. Next base: position 390 of record DATFXC010000048.1, read on the forward strand.
GCCCGTGAAGAAGGGCGAAACCTTCGTGCAATGGGACCCGTATAACGTGCCGATCCTCACCGATAAGGGCGGGAAAATCGAGTTTCGCGACATGATTGCCGGAGTGACGATCAAACGCGAAGTGGATGAAGCGACCGGCCTCATGGGCACAATGGTCATTGAGCACAAGGAAGACCTGCATCCACAGGTGATCATTGTTGGTGACAAAAAGGAAGTACTCGCCAGCTATTCAATTCCGGCTGGCGCCCACGTTATCGTCGAGGAGGGACAGAAAGTGCGCGCTGGCGCGTTGCTGGCGAAAACCCCGCGGAAAGTTGCGAAGACAAAAGACATCACAGGAGGTCTGCCACGGGTCGCTGAATTATTCGAAGCCCGCCGACCGAAGGATGCGGCTGAGATCGCCAAGATCGACGGCATTGTTGAGTTGGGCGGAACGGTGCGCGGCAAGCGGAGCTTGATTTTGAAAGATCCCGACACCGGCGCCGAGGAAGAGCATCTGATTCCGCTCACCAAGCACATCATCGTGTTCAAAGGCGATTACGTGAAGAAAGGCCAGCAACTAACTGAAGGCCCGATTGTCCCGCATGAGATTTTGGAAGTCTGCGGTCCTCAGGAATTGCAGGAGCATTTGGTGAACGAAGTGCAGGAGGTCTATCGGTTGCAGGGTGTAGAGATTAACGACAAGCACATCGAGATCATCGTGCGCCAAATGTTGCGCAAGGTGAAAATCACCGATCCCGGCGATACGTCGCTGCTCTGGGGCGATCAGGTGGACAAGCTCGACTTCGAGGAAGAGAACAAAAAGGTCGTCGAAAAAGGTGGCAAACCGGCGGAGGCGGTTCCGGTGCTGCTCGGTATCACCAAGGCTTCGCTGGAAACGGACAGCTTTATTTCTGCAGCTTCGTTCCAAGATACGACACGTGTTCTCACTGAAGCGGCTACACTGGGCAAAATCGATAAACTACGTGGCTTCAAGGAAAACGTGATCATGGGTCACCTGATCCCTGCTGGAACGGGCTTCCCGGAGCATCGCCAACTGAAGCTCGTAGAAAAGGGCGAGCCGGTTGGCGCGCCAGTGATAGAAGAAGCCGAACCGCAACCTGCGATCGGCTAACCGCGCAAGTTGCAAAACGTCTGTGTCAGACGCCATGTCACGGATTGGCGTTTCATAGAAACGCCCTACAGTTTGCCTTCGTGTCCATCGTCACCAAAACTGGCGACAAAGGCGAAACCTCGCTGATGTATGGGCGTCGCGTACCAAAAAGCGATGCGCGTGTTGACGCGTACGGGGGCATCGATGAACTGACCGCCGCGCTTGGACTTGCCCGCTCACTCACTGGCCATAAATTCGTTTCAGACCAGATCCTAGCCGCACAAAAAGATTTGATCGTTCTCATGGGTGAGCTGGCAACTGCACCGGCGGATCGGGACCGTTTCCTTAAAGACGGCTTTCATCTTACCACAACCGACATGGTGGACAGGCTCACCAGCGTCATTTTCGATCTCGAGAAAGACCGATCGCTCTATCCCAAAGACTGGGTTCTCCCCGGCGGAACGCCGGCTTCTGCGGCATTGGATTTTGCTCGTACAACATGTCGCCGAGTAGAGCGGCACATCGCCGCGTTCGGCGCCGCAGAAGAGAGTTTCAACCCGGAGATTTTGCGTTACCTCAACCGGCTTGCGGATCTTTGCTGGGTGCTCGCGAGGTACGCGGAAAAACACGCGCAGCCTTCTAGTTAGCGGCGCATTGCTGTAACGCGCCCTGGATTGCGCTAAATATCGTAGCGAAGCTCTTCGAAATACCGGGATGACACCTCAGGTTCACTAAGCGGGACTCGCTAAGGCACGCCCGATCGACGAAGTCGCTTTCGCAGCGCTGTTCGAGTAAGAAAATTGCGTCCAAGCAAAAACCGTACGGGCCAGCGCAACCGTGCAGCAGCTGACAAATCCCGTACCGACACAAGAACTGCGTGACGCGCCCGACAGCGTTTCGCGATGTTTAGCGGCCAAACATTGACGCGGGCGCACGAATGCCTTCTTCGCTCGGCGCCCGCGGCCCGCCGAAAGAAAAGTTAAATCCCGCGATGATAAACACCTTTGCATCCGGCGAGTCGTCAGTTACGCCGAACTGGGGAGACACCGTGACAAAAGTATTGCGGGTGGGTCGAACGTTGACACTCGGCCCAATGAGGAATTCGTACGCGGGATCACTCCGCGAGTCGGCTTCGGTCGCGCCTTCAAAGAGAGCTTCGACGCCGACGTTGAGGGTCTGATCGATTAGCGCATAGGTCAGCGCACTGCTCATCTCGAATACACGTTCGCGTGCCCCGCCGTTTTCGTGTTCATATGTGAGGTTAGCTGCCCAATTCCAGCGATGGGCGAATGTTTGACCAAGCAGCAGCTTTAGCTCCCACACGTCGGGCGCATTGTCATTAAAGCTCCACTCGCCGTAAAGGGTCGGGTTCAGCGGAATTTTTCCCCAGTCGGCAAGCGCGTAGCGAAGCTCCATACTTGAGCCTTTGTAAAAGGCATCTCCCCGTTCTATGCCCCAGTTCTGATAGACATCGAGCTGAAATCGGTACGGCAACCCGATTTCGACTTCCTCACGAAAGCTGTGTGTGGCGTGGCCTTCGGCAAATTCTGGGGTCCAGAACTGGTTGAACTCGAACGTGCCCGCCGGTCGCACATAAACGCGACTGTTGCCGAAGGCGCGTTCTGTCGTCCACTCCGGCTGTCCATACGAGCCTACTGGTAACTCTTGGCGAAGAACGCCTGGAGCGGTTCCGGTGATTTCGACTTCCGGAACAGTTACCGCCTCCTGCGAGTGCAAATCAGTCGTCAAGCCAACAAAACTCGCTGCGGCAGTCACAGCGATTTTGATTACATTTGATCTCATCTTGAGAACTAAGATAGCGGCGCGCCCTGGGGCGCTGCTCCCGTTTGGTTGCGAATTTTTGGCGGTAATTTGCGGGAGCCAGTGTTCTTCCGGACTGCTGGGAACCGCCAGCTACACGGGTCTCAAGATCGACTTCGCCTCAGTGGGGAAATTCAGGTTGCGAACAGGCACGTGCTATAGCATCTTCAGCTTCCCGCTCTGGAAGTTCCCTCTCCCGGAATTTTCGCTTATGGCAGATACAACAGAATTAGTGCCTGAATTGTTGGAGGCTGGTGTTCATTTTGGACACCAGACGAAGCGTTGGAATCCAAAGATGAAGCCCTTCATCTTTGAACAACGCAATCAGATTTACATCATCAATCTTGATGAAACGGTGAGGCAGCTCCGGCGGGCAACCGATTTCCTCCAGGAGGTCGCGCGTCGCGGCGGAAGGATTTTGTTCGTCGGCTGCAAGAAACAAGCCCAGGAAGCAATAAAAGAAGCCGCGTTGGCCTGCGGGCAATTCTACGTGAACCAACGCTGGTTGGGCGGCACGTTGACCAATCTCGCCACGATCCGCAAGAGCATTGGCCGATTGAAATACATCGAGCAAATCGAGCAGTCGCCTGAATACAAGAAAATGGGAAAGCAAGAATTGGCGGCGCTAAATCGTGAGGCTGCAAAACTCAGGCGCAACCTCGAGGGAATCATCGACATGTCCGAATTGCCTGATGCGCTCGTGGTCATCGACACGCTTCGGGAGCAAAACGCCGTCAACGAGGCGCGCCGCCTCGGGATCCCGGTGGTCGCCATCGTGGATACCAACGCCGATCCCGAACTCGTCGATTATCCTATTGCCGGGAACGATGATGCGATCCGTGCTATTCGGGTGATTTTGCAAAAACTGGTCGATGCCATTGTTTCGGCCAGCAGCGAGGCTCGCATCCGCGAACAGGTGGAAATGGCAGGCGTATCGGCCTGACGCCAGCCACTTCAGCGGTTTAACTCTCTGACGCTTCAATGATTCTAAGGACTTAATGAACACAACGACTGAAATCGATCCAAAACTGGTCAAGAAACTCCGTGAAAAGACCAATGCGGGATTTATGGATTGCAAGCGTGCTCTTGTCGAGAGCGGTGGCGACCTCGAGAAGGCCGAAACGATTTTGCGCACCAAAGGCATCGCCAGTGCTGCGAAAAAAGCCACGCGGGCGACAAAGGAAGGCATCGTCGCCTCGTACATTCATCTGCAGGGCAAGGTTGGCGTGCTCGTCGAGGTGAATTGCGAGACTGATTTTGTGGCGAGAAACGAGAATTTCCGAGAGTTCGTGAAAGACATCACGCTGCATATCGCCGCCGCGCACCCGCTCTACGTCAGCCGCGCGGATGTCCCGGGCAACCTGATCGAGGCCGAACGCGAAATTTACAAGGCACAGGTACAAGGCAAGCCGGCCCACGTTGCGGACAAAATTGTCGAGGGCAAACTCGAGAAATTCTACAGCACAGTTTGCCTGCTCGAGCAGGGCTTCATCAAAAATCCCGATGTGACAATTAGCAACTTGCTGAATTCCAAGATTGCCGAACTTGGCGAAAACATTGTCCTTCGTCGCTTCGTCCGGTACCTCGTCGGCGAGCCGCTGTCGAGCGAAACGTAGGTGTTCTAGTGGCGTTCGCCGCGGCGAACGCCGAATTTTAGACAAGGCGCTCGTCGCGCCGAACGTTTCTACAACCCACGTGCCCATTCGGGCGATCCGTGGTTTATTTTTGCTGGAATGGCGCTGACCGAATACAAACGCAAACGCGACTTCAAGAAAACCAGCGAGCCAGCAGGCAAGCCCGTTCCAAAAAAAGTTAAAGGCGCGTCGCGCTTCGTTATTCAAAAACACGCTGCCCGGCGTTTGCATTATGACTTCCGCTTGGAGATGGAAAGCGTGTTGAAATCCTGGGCGCTGCCGAAGGGACTTCCCTGGACGCGCGGGGAGAAACATCTTGCCGTCGAAGTAGAGGACCATCCGATTGAATACGAAGACTTCGAAGGAGTAATTCCCGAAGGCCAGTATGGCGGCGGCACCGTGATGGTCTGGGACCGCGGCACCTACTACGTTTACGGCGAGCAACCGCTAAAATCGCTTCGAGAAGGTAAGCTGCATCTTCTTCTCGATGGCAAAAAAGCAACAGGCGAATGGACCCTTGTGCGCATCCGCGGACGCGATGGCGAAAAAAACCAGTGGCTGATCCTAAAGACCGGCGATAACGCAAAAGCAATTTCGAACAAGCTCGACGATCAATCGGTAAAGACCGGTCGCACGATGAAACAAATCGCGGACGCGCGCGACGCCGAGTGGCAATCGAATCGTTTAGAGGACCAAAGTCCGACATCGCAATTCAAGGCACGCATCCGCGACGCGATTAAAAAAAAAGCAAAAGATGAGCCTGTAGGGCAGGCGCACTCTCCCGCCGTAGCCTCGGCGAAGGCTGGTCGGCTCGGCGACGCAAAACAGGGCAAGCGAAGCGTTAGTCCTACAATTCCATCAAAAACAAATTTACCCTCGGCAAAACCGCGTTTCGTCGAACCGATGAAAGCGAAACTGGTGGAAAAACCGCCAGCGACCGGCAACTGGATTTATGAGCTCAAATTCGATGGCATCCGGCTGATTGCGATCAAAGATCGCGAAAAAGTTTCGTTGTTGTCGCGAAACCAAAACGATTTGAGCGCGCGTTTCCCCGAGATCGTCGAGGCCGTCAAAAATTTACTCGCAGACGAATGCGTGGTTGATGGCGAAGTAGTCGCGCTCGATGAGGAGGGCCGTTCGTCGTTCCAGCTTTTGCAAGCGCGCGAGCTGGAAGTACGAAAATCGCCTGCTTATTTCTATGCGTTCGACCTTCTTCAGCTCGACGGCAAAAATCTCGTTTCGCTGCCGTTAGAGACGCGGAAGAATCTTTTGGAAAAACTATGTGCTGGCGCAGCCGACCCCCGGATTCGTTACTCCGGTGCGATTGGTGGAGATGCCAATCAGCTCCTCAAGGAAGTGCAACGGCGCGGCTTGGAAGGAATCATCGGCAAATTACGCAACTCCGCTTACGAACCGGGGCGCAGAAGCGGCGCATGGATAAAGCTTAAATGCGTTAACGAACAGGAATTTGTCATCGGCGGATACACTCCGCCGCAAGGGGCACGAAAACATTTCGGCGCAATTCTCGTCGGCTACTACAAAGATCGCGATCTTGTCTTCGCTGGTAAAGTCGGCACCGGATTCACAACGAAATCATTAACCGCATTGCACAAGAAATTCCGTGCCGAGGAACGTGGCGAGTGTCCGTTTGTCGATCTGCCATCAAAACAAAACGGGCAATGGGTGCTCGGCATCACGCCTTCGATGATGAAGAAGCTGCATTGGGTCAATCCAAAGTTCGTCGCCGAAATCAAATTCGCCGAGTGGACGCGCGACAGAAAATTGCGCGCGCCCGTTTTCATGGGATTGCGCGAAGATAAAAAGCCGAGCGAAGTCGTTCGAGAAGCGCCAGTGGCCTGATAGTTTAGCGCCCTCGCAAGAAGAAAAAATGCGTGCGTGCGCTTTAGCTGGCTTGCGGGAATATAAAAAGCCGGGCAAAGTTGTTCGGGAGGGATCAAGGGGACATCGACAAGTGCCTCTGCCATCAGCGTGGCAATCATTTGACGCGGTTTGACTGCGTCAAGAAATTTTCAAAGGAGGGTGGAATTTTGGTATGAGAATTGCGCAAGTGGCGCCGCTTTATGAGAGCGTGCCGCCGAAATATTACGGGGGGACAGAACGCGTAGTGTCGTATCTCACCGACGAACTGGTGCGGCAGGGCCACGAAGTGACGCTCTTTGCGAGCGGAGATTCGGAGACGGAAGCGCGGTTGGTGGCGGCGTGCCCGCGGTCGCTGCGTTTGGCCAAACGGCGCCAAGACCAGATGGCCCACCACCTCGTCATGCTGGAACACGTCTTCCAGCGCGCGGCCCAGTTCGACATCGTTCATTTTCATGTTGATTACCTGCATTTCCCACTGAGCCGGCGGGAGCCAATCACGCACGTCACCACGTTACATGGGCGACTGGATATTCCTGATCTGGCTCCGTTGTATCAGGAGTTTCGGGAGATGCCGGTAATCTCGATCTCGAATGGACAACGCGAGCCGTTGCCGTGGGCAAACTGGCAGGCAACGGTTTATCACGGCTTGCCCGCCGACATCTACCGATTCCGTCCGGAGCCGGGGAGTCATCTGGCTTTTCTGGGACGTATTTCGCCCGAGAAAAGAGTAGATCGCGCGATCGAAATTGCGAAGCAGGTGGGAATGCCACTCAAAATTGCAGCGAAAATCGATCGGGTAGACAAAGATTATTTCGAGTCGGTGATCGCGCCGTTGCTACGTAGTTCACTCGTGGAATTCGTGGGCGAGATCGGCGACGGCGAAAAAGATGAATTCCTGGGCAATGCGTATGCGTTGCTGTTTCCCATCGACTGGCCCGAGCCGTTCGGACTGGTGATGATTGAGGCGATGGCCTGCGGTACACCCGTCATTGCTTATCGCGGCGGCGCGGTTCCCGAAGTAATGGAGCAGGGCCGCACTGGGTTCGTCGTCCAAGGATTGGATGATGCCGTAGAAGCCGTCCGGCGCGTACCGAAGTTGAGCCGAAAACGGTGTCGCGAAGTATTTGAGCAACGCTTTACAGCTACGCGAATGGCACATGACTACGTGCAACTATTCGAACGGCTGATTGAGAGACACCAGGCAGTGTCGGAGGCCGCGTAATGGCGAGGGGAGAAGTAATTCGTATCCGGAACGAGTTTTACATTCGTTCCTCTTCAGCCCGCGTGGACGTGCGCACGCGGGTTTTGAAGCAGGGAGACATGTTCGCTGTTTTCGATCGATTTGGCGATATCGAGACGTTTGGCAGCGGCGAACTCGGACTGTATTACCAGGACACGCGATTTTTATCCCGGCTGACTTTGAAGCTCGGAAGGGACCGGCCTCTGCTGCTCAGTTCGACCGTCCGAGAGGACAACGCGGTCCTTGCTGTTGACGCTACTAACCCCGACGTCTGGCGCGACAGCGAGATTGTAGTTCCAAGAGGGACGATACACGTGTTTCGCTCCAAAATTTTGTGGGACAGAACGTGTCACGAGCGGCTTCGCATTCATAACTACGGACGCGCAACTGTCGATTTTGTTTTGTCGATCGAATTCGATGCCGATTTTGCCGACATTTTTGAACTGCGCGGCATGCATCGGGAACATCATGGTCGTCGCTTGGAACCCGAGATCACGGACCACGGGCTCGTGCTTGCGTATGAGGGATTGGACCAACGGTGCCGCCGCACGCGAATCATCTTCGACCCGGCGCCGACTCGTGTAAGCAAGTCTGTCGTCAGCTGCCAGGTCCATTTGGCGCCCGGCCAGAATGCCAATTATCAATGGGCAGTGGCGTGCGAAGTGGACGGCGATTCGCAGGGCGAGCTCAAGTCTTACGAAACAATCATGCAGGAGGCGTCCCGTGCGCTCGAACGCACCCGCGCTCGCGAACCGCATATTTTCGCTGACAACGAACAGTTCAACGATTGGCTGAACCGTTCTCTGGCCGATCTCCACATGATGCGGACAGAGACGCGCTATGGCCCCTATCCTTACGCCGGTGTTCCCTGGTTTAGCACGGTGTTCGGACGCGACGGAATCATCACGGCGTTACAATGTTTGTGGTTCGATCCATCCATCGCGCGCGGCGTCCTGGCGTATCTCGCTGCCAACCAGGCCGACGCTGAGAAGTCCGAGCAAGACGCACAACCCGGCAAGGTGCTGCATGAGTTCCGTGATGATGAAATGGCCGTCTTGGGCGAGGTGCCGTTCAGGCGCTACTACGGGAGTATCGACGCGACACCGCTTTTTGTGATGCTGGCAGGCGCATATTATAAGCGCACGGGTGACCGCGCTTTTATGGAGTCGATTTGGTCGAACGTCCAGCGCGCGCTTGAATGGATCGACCACTATGGCGACGCAGATGGTGACGGTTTCGTCGAATACAGCCGCAGGTCGAAACACGGTCTCATTCATCAGGGTTGGAAAGATTCACATGACTCGGTTTTTCACAGCGACGGCGGTCTTGCCGAGGCGCCGATCGCCCTGTGTGAAGTACAGAGTTATGTTTATGCCGCGAAGCTCGCGGCGAGCGAGGTGGCTTCGCTATTAGGCGATAATACGGTCGCACGAGACCTGACGAAGCAGGCCGAGAGCTTGCGCCGCCGGTTCGAGGAAATCTTCTGGTGCGAAGACATTTCCACATACGCCATCGCTCTGGACGGCAGCAAGCGGCCCTGCAGGGTGCGAACGTCGAACGCCGGTCATTGTCTTTTCGCGGGTATTGCATCGGAGGAACACGCGCGGCGAGTTGCGACCACACTGACCGACGAAATATCCTTTTCCGGATGGGGAATTCGCACAGTGGCTAGCAGTGAAGCGCGCTACAATCCGATGTCGTATCACAATGGTTCGATCTGGCCGCACGATAACTCCCTGATCGCCGCTGGATTTGCTAGGTACGAACTTAAGGGATCGGTTGCCATGGTGCTGGCTGGTATGATGGACGCGAGCATCTTCTTCGATTTGCATCGCCTTCCGGAACTATTTTGCGGCTTTCCGCGACGGCCCGGTGAAGCGCCCACGTTGTATCCAGTTGCCTGCGCCCCGCAGGCATGGGCCTCTGCTGCTGTTTTTCTTTTGCTGCAAGCGTGTCTCGGGCTCGATGTTTTTGCTCCAGAACGAAGACTGGTCTTTTCAAAACCATTCTTGCCACAATTTCTTCCGCAAGTCAGCATTCGTGATCTCAGGGTGGGAGACGCAAGCGTTGATCTTCTGCTCACGAGACACAACGAAGGAGATGTAGGCGTGAATGTTCTGCGACGAAACGGGATCCTCGACGTCGTTGTTTTGAAGTAAATGCTGGCGATTGCGCTTGTCGCCGCAGATCGCCGCAATATTGTGCGGTGATGAACGCCAAGGTGATTGTCATGCCAAAAGCCGCAGTGCTGGATCCGCAGGGAAACGCGGTGCGTGACGCAATGCGCCACCTGGGAATGCTGGAAGTGCGGAGTGTGCGAATTGGCAAATACATGGAAATCGAGATCGAAGGTAAGAATGGCGAGCTTGAATCGCGGCTGCACCAGCTTTGTCGCGATTTGCTGTCGAATCCGGTGATCGAAGATTACGAATTGCTGAAAGACGAATCAGGAAACAACAAGGAGAGGAAGACGAAGACTCACAGGAAGAGGAAGACCGCGCGATGAAAGCTCTGCGATATTTTTTCTGCGTCGTTTTCCCGCCGCTGGCAGTGCTCATGACGGGGCGCATCGCGAGTTTCTTCCTCAGCCTGATTTTGACGTTGCTCGGCTGGATACCGGGAGTCATTCATGCATGTCTCGTCGTGAACGATTACCACGCGGAGCAACGCGCAACTGTAGCCGCTCATTAAATGGCCATGAAATTTGCTGTGATTCAGTTTCCCGGTTCCAACTGCGACCAGGATTGTGTTGCAGCGATTAATGGGCTCGAGGGATTGCGCGCGGAATACGTCTGGCACAAGGAAACTTCGCTCGAAGATTTCAATGCGATCGTGTTGCCGGGCGGATTCGCGTACGGCGATTACCTTCGCTGTGGAGCCATCGCTCGTTTTTCTCCGATCATGAAAGCAGTGATCAGCGACGCGCGCGCAGGCAAGCTCGTGCTCGGCACATGCAATGGTTTTCAGGTCTTATGTGAAGCCGGTCTTTTGCCAGGCGCGCTGGTACGAAACCGCTCACTGCGGTTTGTGTGCGACATGGTCACTACGCGCGTTGAGGTGGATGATTCGCCATTCACCCACGGCTGTCCGAAAGGAACACTTTTACGCCTGCCTGTGGCACACGGTGAAGGCTGTTTTTTTGCTGACTCGCAAACGTTGCGTGATCTGAACGCCAATGAACAAGTGATTTTGCGCTACGCGGACAACCAGGGCCGGATCGTTCCGGAAGCAAGTCCAAATGGCTCAATCGAAAACATCGCCGGGATTTGCAACCGCGAACGAAATGTCTTCGGTCTCATGCCGCATCCTGATCGCGCTTCGGATGCGCGTCTCGGCAGCGCAGACGGCGCCAGGATTTTCCTCTCGATGATGGAAACGATTCGCGCCGGTCGCAGCACAAGCGCGCCCGAGTGCGTGAAACAGGTCGCCTGAGTTCGTTGATTGCCCGCCCAGGGGGATATCGCGGCCACGTTAATCCTTGTATTTTGAAGTGCATTGTCGATTCGCCCGACCTAGGAGAAAACCCGGTTGAATCGCCCGTTTCCTGACAGATTGTGCCCGATTTCAACTAAGGGTCTGAGCGTGTTTAGCTAATACAGCATTGTAACAAAAACGAACACCGTTTGGCATCTACCCCGTGCGTTTCCCTCGGCGAATGGTGTGGCATCCCTATTGCTTAAATTTATGGCTGAACCAACTGAAATCCTATGCTCCTAGAAAAAACCTTACACATGAGCCAACCGCTGGCGGAGTGCAAAGCACGTCTGGCCAGTATTCAATCGTATCGGCGGCAGTTTCTGATGGTGACACGCGCAACCGTGACATCATCCAAGACGGTCGATTTCAGCTTTCGCGGACCATTCGGTTTCGAAGCGCACACTGTACTCTTGTCGGTGGACAGCGATTCACCCGAACAGTATGCGTTCGAGTCCGTGGGCGGGAACATTTCCGTGATGGGCATCGTCGATTTCGCTGAGATTCGGCCCCAATGCACTGAGGTCACGCTTGCGGTCCATTACGACATCAAAAACAAATTGTTCGCCTGGCTGGACCGGCGTCTGCATTTCGTGGACAGCTTTGTGACTGCCGAGCTACGCAGTATCCGCGCGCATTTCGAAGGCATCAGGTCAAGTTACCTGGATCGCACACGCGTCATGCCCGTACTGCAAGCGGCCCACGCCTGACAAAACGGCATTCGCAACTGCACAAATCATCAGTCATCGGGACTTTGGGTCGCCCGGGCTAGCGTACTCGCACGGCGTGTTTTCGATCGAGGCGAAGAATCTGGCCCGGGCGAAGGGTGATTTTTGCCTTGGGATCATGGATCTTTGTTCCGTCGATCTCGACACTTCCCTGCTTGATCAGTCGCGACACCTCGCTGTGCGATTTTTTCAGCTTGAGGACCGCCTGATACACTTTCGACACGAGCGTCACTGCGGTGAGCTCCTCTCGTTCGGTTGGTGAAAACGCCGGCAGATCAGCGTGCTCCAAATCGCGTTTGCTGAAGCGAGTATTCCATTCATCGAGCGTTTTTTTTGCTGCATCCGCCGAGTGATACGTCTGCACTATCTCAAACGCGAGCTGCTTTTTGGCATCGACCGGATGAGTGTCCGGCGGCGCGGGGCGTCCCAAGAGCAATTCGTAATAACGCGCCATCAACTGGTCGGAAATGCTCATCAGTTTCCCGAACATCTCTGACGCCGGCTCGTTAACGGCAACATAATTACCAAGGCTTTTGCTCATTTTTTTGGAGCCGTCCAAGCCTTCGAGAATGGGGACCAGGAAGACGACCTGTTGCGGCATGCCTTCTTCTCTTTGAAAATCGCGCCCGATTAGAATGTTGAAGAGCTGGTCAGTCCCTCCGAGTTCCACGTCGGCTTTCACCATTATCGAATCCCACCCCTGCATGATCGGATACTGAATCTCGTGGGCGCGAATGGATTGCTGCTTGTCGATGCGCGCTTTGAAATCTTCGCGTTGCAGCATCTGCTGCAAGGTCACGCGGCTGTTCAGGCGGATGACGTCTTCGAATGACATTGCGCGAAACCAATCGCCATTGCACACGGTCTCCGTGCGCGTGGAATCAAGAATCTTGAACGCCTGCTCGCGATACGTCGCCGCGTTTGCGAGCACTTCCTGATGCGTCAGGTGCGGCCGTGTAATAGAACGACCGCTCGGGTCGCCAATCATTCCGGTGAAGTCGCCGATGATCAGAATTGCCTGATGCCCGAGGTCTTGAAATTGTCTCAGCTTCCGCAACACAATCGTGTGGCCGAGGTGAATATCCGAGGTTGTCGGATCGACCCCAAGTTTGACGCGCAACGGCCGGCCGAGCGCAAGTTTGTCGCGCAGCTCGCTCTCGTTAATGATCTGCGCCGCGCCTTGCTTTAACAGTGCGAGACCTTCATCCGACTGCATGATCAATCACAGAATAGCGCATGCGCCTCACGCAGACGAGCGCGCTACTTGTTTTTGTTCAGCAACTCGCGCACCTGGTCGATTGTAAGCGGCGCGTTTTGTTGATTGAGCGACTTCTGACTTTTTCCCTCGCCCAGAAACGGCCGCGTTCCTGCGTACGCGCGAGAGGCAACCTTTTTCCCAGATTGAGGGGCGTCGCGAACACCGCGCGCAGTCTGATTTGCATAAGCAGATCGGGAATTCATCATTGTTTGCTGTGACGAAACCTCGTACGCGCTGCGTCCGCCGTGGTAAGTTTGAGAGTTAAATTGAGTCGTGGAGAAGTCTCGCGCGCCGGCAAAATTTTTGGAGCGCGGTTTCTGGTGAACGTAAAACGTCCCGACCGTTGCCTGTTTATTGATCGACGCCGAACCGTCGCCCATAAACTTCTTGTTTTGCGCATCGCTTTGCAGGGTCATATCCGGCTTGAGGAGCCGATCGATCAGTTTTCTCTCCTGATCCTGAGCGCGTCCGGAGCAGAGAACAGCTAAGATGAATACGCAGGCGCCAGCCAATTTTTGCACGGCTGGGAGGGTGCCGGAGTCGTCCTGGGTTGTAAAGCAAATTTGCTGGCGACTTATCCGTTGCCGCACACGTTTGGTCGCCTCTCTCTTTGCAAGGCAAAGGGGAGGGTGAGGGTTGCTTAACGCTATGATCCAGTGGAGATGGAACTTCTCACCTCAGTCCTCGCCCTGGAAGGCGCCAGGCGGAAAGACCACACGCATGGTCCAATGCGAGCCCGATTCTCAGTTTTTATTGTCTTACATTTCCAGCGGAGAAATAATCGGCGTATGGCTGACCATGTTTACAAAAAGATTGAGATAGTCGGTTCCTCGCCGAAGGGATTTGAAGAGGCGATCCAAAATGCGCTGGCGCGCGCGAAAAAGACCATTCGAAACATGCGATGGTTCGAGGTGGTTGAAACCCGCGGATACATCGAGGATGGCAAAATCGAGCACTGGCAGGTAACGCTAAAAATCGGGTTCACGCTGGAAGAGTAACTTTCTACGGTTTGATTCGCTTCATCGGCTCCTTGGCGCGACGCGGCATTGGAAAAGGCGCCAGCCGTTTAACGTTGACGCCGCACGGGTTCCCGTTCCTGGGCGGCGTGGTACAGTCTGGCGGCGCCGTAAATTAAGACAGCCGGCTTCAGTGCCAGCATGAGCAGACGAAGAAATCCGCCAAGCACTCGGCCTAGCGGCAACCGATTGATGATGTACCCAGCCGCAAACGCATACAGGAGAGACTGTGTCGGTTTTTCGCGGACGTATTCGCCCGTGTCGTTGACGACCGCCTCGACTCGGTCTTTCACCCATTGCATTCCGCGTTCCGGAAACTCAGCAACGATTTCAGCAGATAACTGATCCATTTCGCTTAATGATTCGGATTTTGATCCCGTCTTGCGCGCATCGAACTGTTAACGCACAGCAAGCCAAAGCGAGCTGGCTCCTGCGCTGGATGGAAAGTCCGGTAGTGGCAAGGGCCGGTGCAACGCCGCTGCGCGTCGCGTCGCTTTCAGGCAATAGCGGGCCATGACTTCCAGCGCATGCTCGCCCAATGCGGAACAATTCGTCGAGACCAGGACATGGCCATCACGCTCTACCAATGCAAGAGCGCTAATCAGTAACGTTTCGAAATCATGTTGGACCTGAAACGTTTTTCCTCCGGGCGAACGTGAGAACGTCGGTGGATCGAGAATGATCGCGTCGAATCTTTCGCCTCTACGGGCCAACCGCGGTAGCACGGACATCACGTCGTCGGCGATAAAACGATGATCGAGGGTTGGAATATTGTTCAGCGCGAAATTCTCGCGTCCACGCGCGAGATACTTTTTCGAAAGATCGACGTTGAGAGTGACCGCTCCGCTACATGCCGCGTACACGGAAAAAGAGCAGGTGTAAGCAAAACAGTTCAGCAATCGCCTGGGCGCGATATGACGCACATAGCGGCGATTCTCTCTCTGGTCCAGAAACAGACCCGGTGAATAGCCGGTGCCGAAGTCGATGCCGAACTTCGAATGCCGTTCTGTGGCGATGGTCTGTAGACCTTCGCTGGGGTCGCCAACTATGAGACCTGGCGGTTCGCGCTGTTCATCCTTTCGAGGGACAAACCGCGCGAAAACGCGTCGAACGTGGAAACCGACCGAATTTGCCCAGGATTGCAGTTCCTCCAAGAGCCGTTCTCGGGCCAGCACTCTTTTGAAAGAGAGGAGAACGTCGGGCCCGAAACGTTCCACCCAGCCATCCTCAATAGTGCACAGACGGTGTACGTCGGTGCCCTCTGCTTGGAAATCGCGGAGCAAGCTTGGATCAATCCATCCCAAATTCATGTTCTTCCTGCGCTCCAACGGCATATTTCGAAATCGACCTAGTGCAATGGATGGGTTTGCCGCTCGTGCCGGTGTTGCTACAATCCGCTGTAGCCACCGGCCTGCGGCCGGTTTTTTCACGAGCGGGCATAGTCGAGAAAAGACGGCCCGCAGAGCCGTGGCTAGAACGGGCACCGCAGCTGGCCAGACAAGGCGACTGTTTACGATGCAAGAAATTACTGTTCGCGTTCCCGGAAGCACTTCCAATCTCGGTCCTGGCTTTGACTGTCTCGGTGTCGCACTGCGCCTCTATAACAACGTCACGGTCATCCGCAGCCCTTCGCGTCAATCTTTTCATCTGCGAATTGTGTCTGAGGCAGCAGATCGATTTTTCAAACAGGCACGTCGCCGCGCGTTCGCGTTTTCCTGGTCGATTGCGGAACGAGTCCCACACTCCCGCGGCTTGGGTAGCAGCGCAACGGTTCGCCTCGGGACCCTGCTTGCGCTGAACCGGCTCAGTGGCGATCCGCTCGACCGATTAACCGTGTTCCGATTATGCGCCGAACTGGAAGGACATCCTGATAACGCTGCACCAGCAGTCTTCGGCGGGTTTACAGTGGTAGGTACGCCGCGCTGTCCTGAAGGCTTTCGGGAGTCGGCGCAGCGGGCCGACGCTGCCGTTCACCACTTTGAAGTTTCTCGGCGGCTATATTTCGTTCTTCTAGTTCCTGAACTTGAAATTCAAACCTCGCGAGCGCGACGGATTCTGCCTACAAGGGTCTCACGCGTCGCGGCGGTGGAAAACTGCGCGAACGCCTGCGCGCTCACGGCGGCCTTCGCATCGCAGGATTACGAAAAACTGCGCGACACTTTCACTGATCATTTTCACCAGCCATTTCGCGCCAAATTGATTCCGTTTCTGCCACGTGTCATCGCCGCCGCTGAGGAAGCTGGCGCTCTCGGTGCTTTCCTTAGCGGAAGTGGATCAGCGATCGCAGCTGTTACACTGCACGCGCCAAAAGAAGTTGCGGCTGCCATGGCGCGC
>DATFXC010000049.1:0-7252 GCA_035258625.1 Candidatus Udaeobacter sp.
CCGCGAGGTAGCGGTCGAGCGCAGCGGCAGCTGCCGAGATACAATGGAGCCGTGGGGCGCGAGCGACATAGATGGGCAAACCGACAGGTCGAATGGAGCGTTTGGGAAAAGCGACATAGAAGGTAAAACTGCGAGGGAAGCAGCGAGCGATTTTGCGAAAAGAGCGAGTTTCAAATAGGCGGGAGCACATGAGTCAATTTCCAACGAAGAAGAAGCAAACGCCCAACGCCGAAGTTCCGGGTTCGCGGAAGCGGAACAGAGAATCAGGAACTCAGGAATCGAGGAAAGGGATTTCCGAGATAGAAGGTAAAGCTGCGAGGGTAGCAGCGAGCGGGAGCGGGAGCCGAGCGAGTTTCAATCGAAGAAAGGTATTTCCGAGATAGAAGGTAAAACTGCGAGGGAAGCAGCGAAGAAGCAAGGATACCGATTGCGTTTCAATCGGAAAAAGCGAGAAATTTCTTGCGTTCCTGCCTTGAAAGCCCGGCCGTTACTGCGCATCCGTTGCAGGCTGATTCGTCGTTTTGAATTTCTGACTCACGGATGCAGAAAAAGCCAATCGCATTCGGGAGATCTTCCCAAGCGAAGAACGAAAGCACGAAATCAGGAGTTGCAGGCGGAGCGCCTTCGCCCCGTATAGCGGCCCAACGGTGGGCACGTCCCCAGTTTCCAAATTCTAAACCTTCCTGCGTTCCTGCTTTCTGGATTCGATTTCCTTGTTGCCGATTCAATCGACCGGTTGACCTTCGATTACTATGAAAAATAAGGGCCACAACAATTGCGATCGATGTGGGGGTTCGGTTCGAGCGTTGGCAGCGTCGGCCGGGATTCAGTTTGGCGATCTTCAGACCGAAGCGTATCGACTGCGCGAAAAGCTCGGGCCGGATCATCAGAAAGCTATTACGAGATCATTCGCCAACTCACGCATGGCGGTGCTCTTTCCGAAGCGGAACAACGCATTCTCCTCGAGCTGGGCAAGCGCGGCTTCGCCGTCGGGTCCGACCGCGAAGCAGAGAAGTTCGTGGCGTACGCGCAGGGTTTGCATAAACGCATGCTAGGCGATCGCAGCGCCAGCCCGGTCGCGCTCGCGATCATCGGCATGATCGCGAACTATGCGATTCCTTCCAACCTCGGCCGGCGCGGCCGCGTGTTAGCGAGAGCGTCGCAGCATCCAGTCCGCGACATTCTGCTTGGCGTCGCAGGTGGCGCGATCGGCGGTCTGCGGATGAGCGGCTGGAATCCGATCGGCGTCGTGGGCGGGGCTATCGCAGCGGTGGAAGCGCTCTGCTAACTTCAAAGACCATAAGACCTCTCTGACTGGTCCCGGCGCAATCACCTTGCACGGCGTGCAAATTTGATTGTGATCATTGCGGCGAATGTGCTAGCCGCCGTGAATGCGCCGCAGGATGTCGGGTTTTTGCGTGTATCGCCCGCGCGATTTGGCCCAGAAATCCTTCAGTGGACCGCGCAGAGCGTCCCGCTGCCGATTGCGTCGATCTTCGGTAGTGAACCGCTTCGAGATCGCGTACCGAACTTCACCCTGCGGGTCGAGCACGACCGTGCATCCGCCGTTCATATCGAAAATATCTCCTGCCACATTAACAGTGCAGCTTTGTGTGATCTCGGCGATCAGGTCGAAAGCGACGCCGCCATACGGAGTGACTCGCCGCGCGACGCGCACGGATTCTACGGTAGGCGGCGACGCCTGCTGAATCTGCTTTGGTAGAGGCGTACCTGGCGGGATGACGAAAAAATGGCGAGAGTTCGCCGGCTTGGTGATGAACCGACCAATCGCGTTTGCCTGGCGCATCATCTCCTTTGCACTCGCTGGCCGGCTAGGGTCTCCCTCAAAACGCAACTGTGCAAAAGCCAACTCGGGAATGCAAAGCGTCGCTTCGGGCGACTGCCATCGCACAGCGTCTTCAGTCATGAAGTGAACGTGGTCGGGAAAGATTTCGCGGCGCCGAAAAGAACGCATGAATGCCTCGCGAAAACCCCATCTGTCCTCCCGCTCGAGATCGCCGTCCGCGGTGATCAGCGCACGGAGGTATTCTCCGAATTCCATGTCCGTCGGTGGGCAATAATCGACGGCGCGGATGCAGACATTAAGAAATTGCCCGGCGACCTTGCTCGCCTCCTGCGCAATAGCCTTGATCAAGGGCTCGCTGAGTGGAACCTGGCCAAGCATCTTCGGATCAACACCGGCGATGCGGAAGTAACGTTCGATCTTCCGTTTTACCACCGTAACAAAAGCCTCAAACACTGCCGACACGAGAACCGAGCCGAGCGCATGCGGCTCGAGGTTTGGATCGTAACGCTTGAGCGCCTGCTCATTCGAGGGCAGCAAATCGGAGTCGAACGCAGCGATCCCCTCCACATCGATACCCGAGCGCAAAGCCCTTGCCCTACCCGATTTTGAGCGGGCGTAACCAAACTCCCGCGCGAGGTCGCTGAGCACCGTGATTGATTGTGAACCGTTGCGCCATTCACTAATCGCCCGCTCGACCACCTCCGGGTAGGTGAAATGGAGGAACAGCGCCACTATGTCGGCGAACGCTTCATGAAACGCAGGCACGTCGATGTTGGTGGGAACCAGAAAGGCCGAGCGAAGTCCGTCGAGGAGCGCGTGGGTCGTCTCGTGCGCGATCACGTCGTGACTCAACGACGTACAAATAATTCCATTGCGAAGAGTGAAACCGGCACGTTTAGTACGAACGGTGAAGTACCCAAAGGAGAGGTCGCCAGTTTCGCGGCTGTAGCCGGCATTTGCGGCCCGCACACCAAATGGTCTCACCACCAGACGAAGCGGTTCCTTCTTCGACTCCGGTTCCATCGCCCATGCGATGTCGCGCCCGAGCGCACGCCGAAAAGCAGCGTAGGTGAGACTGCAAACCGCATAAACCATCTGCGGGTGGAATTTTCCATTCGCGGGCGATGGAACCAAGCCGCTGGAGAGCAGTATGTATGGCTCGTCGAGATCGAGTGGCTGGCTGCGCAATAGCTTGGGCGCGCCGTCCGTAACCACTTTGAACAACGAGCCGATTGGCCCAGGTTCGAGCTTTTCATATGGAACCAACACCGTTGCCACCCCACCTACCCGGTCTGAGACTGATGGGTCGAGCGTGTAGATGCGAAGCGGACGGGTCAGCGGCGCAGTGGGCTCCCTCTGGTAACGCCTGACAAGTGCTTGCCGCGCGACCCGCGGACTTATCTCAAATGCAGTGGTCTCGCTGGCGGACTTGGCCACAATTAGGAGTCGCCCGGCTGCTGCGCTCTCACAATCAGGCGCGATGGCGATTGGGCGATAATCCGGAGCGACGGCTTTCCTGTGCAGGGGCGGATCACAACGTCGCCTTTATCTTCACTCCATTTCGCCGGTTGCTCGACGTAGCGATCGTCAGGTCCGGGGATAAGCACACGCGCCACTCCATTGCGTTCGAGTTGAAAGCGTTCACGCGGCCTGCGGGAGAGCGGGATGTCATCTTCTTCAGAACGATACATAGCGCCCTGGGAGCTGTCCTCCTCGAACACATGCACCCATGTAGTGCCAAAAAGTTGAGCCTGCTCCGCGTCTTTTCCCGCCATTGCCGCCTTTTCCTCCCTCGCGTGCTAGCCAAGGCCGCTGCGCGCGGCGTCGAGCGCTGTTCGCATTCGGAGCACTTGTTGGGCAGTGAACATAAACATGGCGGCGTGATCGGTGTAGTCCATGTAGTTCATAAACATGTCGCCGTTCGGCCCGTTGTTGCAGGTGATGTGCGGCCAGGAGGGTGTGCCGTAGTTTGGCCCAGCGCAGTTTGGTGTATCCGCGACCATGTCGCTGCCGCTGCAATCGGGCGTGTCGGCCCAAATGTGGCGCAGATTGAAGTAATGCCCGATCTCGTGCGTTGCGGTGCGGCCCTTATCGAACGGGGCCTGTGCTGTTCCGGTGGTTCCGAACGCGCGGTAGTTAATCACCACGCCATCGGTGGCCGGCGGTCCTCCAGGGAATTGCGCATAACCGAGCAGGCCGCCACCGAGTGTGCGCACACCCAAAGATTTAAATGTGTTTTCGGGTCGAACGGCGCGATCCCGCCGGTGGACGACTTCTTTACCGCATCGTCGTATGTAAATGAATTCTTGGTTGTTTTTGTGCGCGTCACCTTCGCCAGCTTGAACTCCAGACGCACGTCGCTCACAACCCTTTCCACGGCGTCGGCGTCTGGTTCCTGTCTGGATTTATAGCGCGGTAATCTTTGTTCAATGCTGCGATCTGGCTGTTGATCTGCGCGTCGGAAATGTTCTGCTCGTCCGTTTTATAGACGACGTTCACGACCGTCTTGATCTTGACCAGCTTCGCTTTTGCCGCATCGAACCTCGTTTGCCGCCGGTGGTCCGTCACGCCTTCCAAACGCATCTGGGCAGCGCGAAATGCCGGATAACGTTCCAGTAACATCATGTGCGCAGCCATCGCGCCGCACGATCTCCGAACCAGTGCTCCTTGGGCTGCTTTCTTTTTGGCCATAGTGATCTCCTCTTTTAATGCCCGTCATCGGAGGGGCTTTCCGCTCTTTCTTCTCACACTGACAAGACAAAAAATTCCAATAAATCTTCGTTGATTTACTCGACGACATGACGCCGGTCCTCAGTCAATTTGAATCTGGCTCTTATGACACCAGATCGGGTACCGGTCGTCCAGAACAATTTTAACAAAACAGTGACCCCGTTTTGTACGGTCGTTAGCGAATCACGGGATGCTAACCGCTAGCCACGTTGCACGGGTGGTTTCCGATCGATGGGATTCAAAGCGGCGACTGATTCGCCGCTCCGCTACGAAAAGAAATCCGGATGAAATCCTGTTAATCTGTCTCGCTGTTGAGATAGCAGCTATCGAAACGATGCCTGAGTAAGGGGCGAATCAGGAAACCGGCGAAAGGTGGAACGCGCTGTCCCCAGCGCGTTGGCACGGGCTCAAGCCGATCCACCTTCCTCACTTGTCACTCATCACTCGTCACTTCTCCAAATTCAGCGCGGAGATGTCGATCTTGTAGATGTCGCGCAGTCCGTTGCCCGGACTGTGCAGCTTTTGCAGGAGCTCTTTGTAGCTCAGCCGTTTTTCCAATGGCTTGTCTGCAAAGCCGCGGTTGCTGGTGAAGAAAAACCATTTCCCGTCAGGCGAGACTTTCGGCGAGAAATCCCAAACCACCGAATTAATCTTGTCGCCCAGGTTCGTGGGCTTCGTCCAGACGCCCTCACGCCGATAGCTCACATATAAATCGTAGGCGCCGCGGCTTTCTGGTAAGCCCGTGCCGGCAAAAATAATGTAGCTTTCGTCCGGCGCGATGAACGACTCGACTTCGTTCGCCGCGGTATTGATCGGCTCACCAAGATTTTCCGGCGTCTGATATTTTCCATCGACCCGCCGCGAAACATACAAATCGCATCTCCCTTTGCCGCCCGGCCGTTCCGAACCGAAGTAAAGATTCCCGTTTTTGCTTACGGTTGGAAACCATTCGTTCGCATCGCTATTCACCGCGGCCAGATGCTGCGGCGCTGACCAACTGCCAGCCGCCTTAGTACCGGCCGCGGCGCCTTCGCCGCTCATCATCCAGATGTCGGTATCTTCCTTTGGTTTCCCGCTCACCGGACGTGTGCTGATGAAAAAGAATCGCTGGCCATCGCGTGTGATGAATGGGTCGGCATCGGAAAACTGGCCGGAGAAGGGCGCCACTTCCGGTTTTATCCACTTCCCATTTTGTTCGTGGGAAACAACAATCGTCCAGTGATTGAACGACGGATCATTTTTCAAAAAATAGAGCGTCTTATCGTCAGGCGTGAACGCCGGATGCGATTCATCGTCGGCCGTTAAGATCACGTTTTCGCCAAACAACTCCGGTCGAAGACTCGCCGTGGAGAGCTCTGTAGCGGCCGCGTGCGGTTGCGCGAAGCAAGGCGACTGCAAGGCACCGAGACAGACTAACGCGCGCGTCAGCCGGCCAATAGTGAATTTGGTCACGCGAAACACAGCAAATCGTCGCTTTAGCGCCTCTGGCTTAAGATGAAAAATGTATGGCACGGGATCGCTTAAGGCGTACAACGTTTTCGAAGTTGTGTCGCTATTTTTGAGATTAGATCCCGCATGTGAACCGCGTCACGCGAGGTGACCACGATTCGTTGACCAAGCCGATACGTGTTGTCCCCAGAACGATAGATGTATTGTTGATCGACAATGCCTGTTCGTGATGTGCCAGTAAGTGCCGGCGCTGATAATAGATCTTAAGAGAGTTAAAATCAGACTGACCTAGCCATTCTTCATATCCTTCACCGATAGGTTTGCGCCACATTTCACTTGATTGCGTCAAACGTTGAAATGCATTGAATGGTGCCAATTCACATCTTGGCGTCCTTGCGTACAGCTCTTCACCTAGCCGTTGGAGTGCTCCCACTAGGTCGAACAGGCAACTCTCGATAAGCGATCTGCAAATGTTCGCGGCTTCATTCTTCTGACCCACCTTTTCGAGAAGTGAGCGTAAGGCTTCTAAATTCCCCAGCTTTGCCTCTATCTTCTCCAGAGAGCTATCAAACATCTTCTCGGCAGAATTTCGACCGCAACAGGGGCAGAAGAATGCTGAACCAATTACTGCGAACCGCGCGCCGCAATCATCACATTTGATAGTTAATTCGAAGGGTTCGATCGCTGGGGACGGCAGGGTGTATGATCGATAGCTGCCTCCACTCACCTTCATTGAGATAGTAACAAGAGAGTTGCGATCTTGGCGACTATTGAAGTCCCGACCAAAGCCTTGCAGCATGTTATGCAGTTCTCTTTCCATGTAATTCCGCGCTTCCCCCTCAAAGTGTTTTATTTGGGCTTGCGTATGCCAGCGATTGGAAGGCGCCGAATGTCTGCATTGTGGACAGAAGACCTCATCGTCTCGGAAAATCTTTTTCCAATCATCGCGATGGACTTTGAAGGGAAACAAGCAGTCCTGAGACGGACATTCTCGGTCAATAAAACCGTTCTTATCAGCCAATTGGAAGAGAAAAGGTGTGCTCTGGCATTTCTATGGAAAGCGCTACGGCAAAATCAGTCCAGCAAAACAGCCGGACCCTTTCGAGTCCGGCTGTTCGAATTCATACTGTCATTCGGTTAGTAATCCATGCCGCCCATGCCGCCCGGTGGCATTGGAGGAGTTTTTTCCTTCTCAGGAACTTCCGTGACCAATGCTTCCGTGGTGAGCAACAGGCCGCCGATGGACGCGGCGTTTTGCAACGCGCT
>DATFXC010000050.1:0-4559 GCA_035258625.1 Candidatus Udaeobacter sp.
CGCGGAGAATCCGCAGAAAATTCCTTCGTAGCCGGTGAACTGTTTGAAACCAGGACCTGCGTTAACGAAATCGCCAATCGCGAGAAGAAAGAAAAGAATCGTTAGCGAACCGAAAACGACCTGCCCGGCAACATGCAACCGTAACGTGCCAATGAACATCACTCCGGTGAACACACCCCACATGAAAAGATAAGCAGCCATCGCAGTTTCGTTGGACGCCGTCGCCCATCCTAACTTCGGGAGGATAATCAGCGCCACGAGCGAAAACCAGAACAAGCCGTATGAAAGGAAGGCGGTCGTCGCAAACGTGTTGCCTTTCCGCCATTCCATGATGCCAGCAACGATTTGTGCAGCGCCGCCGTAGCAAATTCCCATCGCCAGAATCATACTGTTAAGTTCGTAGAGGCCAGCATTGTGCAGATTGAGCAAAACAGTAGTCATACCGAAACCTAACAGCCCAAGCGGCGCCGGATTTGCTGTCGTGTCTTTGAGTTGAGTAGTGGATTCGTTCATGGCGCCGGCAGTGTGCCTAAAGAAACAGCGACAATGCAAGAAGGAATGATGGAGCGCTTCGGGTTCTTATGCGCGAGTGTTCATGCGGACATTTTTGCCTCTCCCTCCAGAAGGGGAGAGGATGAAGGTGAGGGGTTCTGGACCCGCGTGCTTGCTGCCTACACCCACACCCTCACCCTCCCCCTATTGAAGGCGAGGCGTCCCGTACAAATCCTGTATCGCAACAGGATTTCGCTTGTCGGCGCGCCTGCGCTGAAATTATGGTCAAAGTTTCATATATGATTCGACGCGATTATCTCGTCGTTGGTGCGGGTATTGGCGGGGCGAACGCATGCGAAGGGATTCGCAAATACGACAAGCGCGGCTCCGTTACTCTGATAGGCGCGGAAGTATTCCCGCCCTACAAGCGTTGGATACTTTCGAAGAGCTTTTTGCGCGAGAAGGGAGCAAATCTAAAAAAACTCCAGGAACTCGATGAGCGCTGGTTCGAATCGCATAAGATCGAGGCACGCTTCGGCACGGTAGTCACGCAATTCAATATCGACCGGCGCCTGGCTGTGCTGGCCAACGGCGAGAGCATCGAATTTACAAAAGCATGTTTGGCGATGGGGAGTCGCCCAGTGCGACCGGCAGTGGCAGGCACAAGTCTCGGCAACGTGATTTATCTGCGAACCATCCGTGACGCGCTCGCGTTACGGGAAATGGCCAGCTTGGAAAAAACAATAATGGTAGTTGGGGGCGGCCTGCTGGCGTGCGAGGCGGCAGCGAGCCTGCGCATGATGAAAATGAGGGTGGGCCTGATGCATCGCGACCCTTACTTATTGAATCGTTATGTCGATCCTGAGACCGGCATATGGCTGACTGATTATTTTGCAAAGCACGGCGTGGTGCTCTCAACGGGAGAAGCCCTTAACGGGTTCGAAGGCAAAACCGTCCTGCGCAACATTCAAACCAAGAGCGGTAACCGTTTCCCGGTCGGCCTTGCTGTTGTTGCATGCGGCGCAGAACCGAATCTCGACCTTGTACGCAACACTCCATTAGCCGGGCCGCACGGGTCGCCGGTCACCGAATATCTCGAGACTGAAGAAAAAGGAATTTACGCCATTGGTGATCTCGCCTTTTACCCGGACAGAATCATGGGCGGTATGCGGCGTCAGACCCACTGGGAAAACGCCCGTGAGCAAGGTCTGGTAGCAGGGGCTAATATGACGGGCAAGAAACGCATCCGTTACGAGCAGGTCCCCTATTTTTGGACGGAGATGTTTGATTTGCGGATGGATTTCGTTGGCGATTTCACGCTGCCGCCTACGCGCGTGAACCTTGATGGAACGTACCCGAAGAAAAAGTTCATCGCCCGATACTATCATGGGGATAAGCTCCGCGGGATTCTTCTTTGCCAGCAAACGCAACGAGAAGTCGACGTGGCAAAGAACCAGTTGCGGCAGGCGCAAGGCAAATAAGGCAACGGCGACGATTTCAGCAAAACGTCGCGCAATCAGTAAGACACATCCGCCGGGATTTGGAACGCCGGATTGCTCACGCGCACGAGCTTCCAATCCCACGGTTTTCCTGAGACGTGATGCCACTCCAGCTCGAAAGGCGCGGGCAATCTGTTCACACGTTCATCCAGTGACTGCATTACACCATCGTCGCTGCTGTAGACCGTGATTTTGCCGATCCAGATCGCGCGAGGGTTTTCAACCTGCACAAGGGCGTTGGGCGCCGTGATTCTGGACCCGCGCACCCAACGAAAACCTTCTCGCATGCGGTCGAGAAGCCGCGTTCGATCGTTATCCCACTGATCGCGATAATTATCACCAATTAAATTGGCCACAGAATCCCACTCTCTACCGTCGATTGCGTGGAAAAAATGTTCCGTGTGCAGACGGATCTGATGCTCTGGTCGCCAAAGCCAGAACAGATACAGACCGACGCAAAGGGCAACGGCCAACCCGCCAATGAATGCTCCGCGAAGTGTAATCGTCACACCGCCAGGTTGAGTCAGGCGTTTCAACCCGACAGAATTGGTCATGTCTTTTTGAGAGGTGGCTCGACGGGTTCCTTGACCGATTGGTCTCGTTCCCATCCTTCGTTCTCAAGCGTGATGTGCTCGATCGCGAGGGCATTCGCGTTGGCGTCGAGATCGGGGAGGATTTCGTATTCTGAGACCCAGCAACGGTAGACTTTATAGGCCAGCACGAGTTGGCCAGCCTCGTTATAGAGCTCCAGAACGATGTCTTTACGAAAGTCCTTCAAAGAAACTTCCGCGCCGAGACCAGCACCCAGGCTCCATACCTTGTTCGCCCAATTCTCGAATTCAGGATCGTGAGTAACGCCGCGCTCAAGCGTGATGGGCGCGAATTCGGTCAACCCAGGAGATTTGCGAGTAGTGCTGGGATCGCCGCCTTCTCGGTGGCGAATCACTTCGGTTGTGCGCCGCAACCCACTTACCTTGCTGACGCCTGCAACGTAGCGGCCGTCCCATTTAACGCGGAACTTAAAATTTTTGTACGGATCAAAACGCTTCGGGTTGACAGTGAATTGAGCCATGACAGGAACCGGCGTGATACAAAATCACACCGCTTCTGTCAATCCTGCAGCCGTTGACACCTCAACTCGCGTCGCGTGCGTACCAATCTACCTTGCGCGTCACGTACATTACGACTGCCAGCACCACAAAGAGCGCGATTGCGCCCATGAGCAGCGCGTAATCCTGCTGCCGCAAAGTGATGTAAAGAAACAGATAAACGCCAGCAAGTCCTGCGCCGATCATGAATGTGCGCACGCCGCCTCCAAGGAAAAAGCGGCAATACCATGTGATCAAAAGCGTCGATGCCAGCGCCGCGATCAGGTAAGCCCAGCTGAATCCGATAAATTCCGAAATCGACAACAACAGCAGGTAAAACAAACAAAGCGCCGCACCGACCATCAGATATTGAAACGGATGAATTTTCTGTCGCGCTGTAACTTCGAACAGAAAGAACGCTGTGAAGACGAGCACCAGAAAGAGCACACCGTACTTGATGGAACGTTCAACGTAACGATAGGCATCCAGGATCGACAGGAATTGCCCGCCGAAAAGCGAATTTGAAACCGCCTGTGTCGTGAAACGCTCGTTGCCGCTACGACTCGTCCAGGATTGCGGGTAGTCCCGCCCGTAATACGAGACCTTCCACTTCGCGTCGAATCCATCCGGGCGAACAGATCGTTCGGCGGGAAGAAACGCGCCGCGAAATCCCGGGTCGGGCCAGTTCGATTTCAGTGTCGCTTCGTTTTGCACGCCGAACGGCGCGAAGAAAATTCCCTCGCTGCCATTGAAATCCAGCGGGATCGAGAATTGAACCTCTGTCCCAATCGGCTGATCGCTGCCGAGCAATGCAGTCGCGCCTGTTGTATATCCGGGGACTTGCGAGCCCGGTAACATTGGATGGTTCGTCCCGCCCCAATCGAGCACGATCGCCTCACGCGCGCCGCGCAGATCGTTGATGGCAATTGTAACAAACGCGTCTTTCCATTGCACATCTTTCAGGTCGATCTTCAGCGGCCCAAAATCGGGCGCTGCAAACTTGCCGGAAAGAATGGTCTGCGCTCGATAGACCACCGCTTCATAAATCCCGCGATGCAACTTCTGTGTCTGCACTGTGCCAGAAATGTTCAGCGTTTCTGGCAGAAAATAAGCGTTCGCGATGGCGGTCTCTTCCACTTCACGGCGCTCTACTTTTCCGTCCGGGGCCGGAATTTCTTTTACCGTTTTGAATTTGTATTGATACGGAACACCGAGAACTGGTCCGATCACATTTTGTTCTTTGCCCCGTGACGACGTGATGTCGGTGACGGCTTCATTCCGCCGTTGCAATCGCTCGTTTAAAACGCCGGTGATCATCGCGAGAGGAATCAGCAGCGCCAGAACAAGCGCACCGACTCCGAGCAATTTGAGAATCGTGCTATGACGTCGCGCAAAAAACGGTTGCGACTTTGGAAAAGGGGGCGGCGCTTGAACTTCGGGCATGCCGCGGATCTTGAACAAGCGAAGCTGATTAGGCAAA
>DATFXC010000051.1:0-5302 GCA_035258625.1 Candidatus Udaeobacter sp.
CCTCGTGTTGTTCAACAGATTCTATCAGCCCGACATCGATCTGGAGAAAATGGAGGTCACGCCAAATTTCACGTTAAGCACCCCGGCTGATATGAGATTACCGCTGCATTGGATTGGCATCCTTTACGGGAAACTGCGGGCAAGCCTCGCAGCTACGAGCGGCATTTATCAGGCGCAGGATGTCATCAAGCTCGTGATGGCCGGCGCCGATGTGACCATGTTATGCAGCGCGCTGATGCGTCATGGGATCACGCACATTCAGCGGATCGAAATGGAGTTGGTAGCGTGGTTGGAGCAACACCAGCACAAATCCCTGAACGAAATCAAAGGCATCATGAGTCAGCAGAATGGTCCTGACCCCAGCGCATTCGAACGCGCACAATACGTGCGCGGGCTGTCCAGCTACACTTCGTTGTTCCCAATGCGCCGTTAACATCGCAATCCCAAAGCTTCGCGAAACCTAAAAGACATCTCGTGTCAATTTCGCACGAAGTGCTTTTGGAGTGCGATGCGTCCTCGCATCGCTTTGCGCAGCTGGCTGGGTCTCACGATTTGATCGAACCCAACCCCTCGTTTGTTTCGGCCACGATCTGATCGACCACGGCTTTCATATCCTGGGTGCGTTCCCACACCATCAGCTGCCGGTCCGCGCCGGTTCCTTCACGCATGATCCGCTCGATGTGCTCGATCTCGCGTTCGTTGCCTAGTTCCTCCACCTCTTCGGCGACAAATTCGAGCATCTCTTCGAGCAGCTCGCGCTCCTCCACTTCGCATTTCCGACCGAAATCGATCAGCTTGCCGTCTAAACCGTACCGGCCTGCGCGCCATCGGTTTTCATCGATCAACCGCTTCGGATAACTCCGAAACGTCACATTATTGCGGCGCAACTTCTGCAGTTTGAAAACAATCGCCTGCATAAGCGCCGCCAACGCGATCGTGTCGTCGACGCGCGATTGCGCGTCGCAAATGCGAAATTCAATGGTGTCGAAAAACGGGTGTAGCCGGACGTCCCACCAAATCTTCTTCGGATTATCGATGCACTTGGTCGCCACCAGCAATTTCAGATAATCTTCGTACTCGCTGAGACTTTGGAACGCGTCCGGGATGCCGGTGCGCGGAAGGCGTTCAAAGATCATCTGGCGGTATGCTTTCAGACCGGTGTTTTGTCCCAGCCAGAAAGGTGAGTTCACCGAAAGGGCGTACAGATGCGGCAGGAAGTAACGCGCCTGATTCATGATGTCGATCGCCTCTTCGCGGTCCGGAATTCCGACATGCACGTGCAGGCCAAAGGTCAGGCAAACCCGCGCCACTTGCTGCATGTCGTTTACGATCGTGGCGTAGCTCTCGTTGACCGTGATCAATTGATCCCATCCAATGAGAAAAAGGATGCGTGCCCGCTGAAGCGATTACCAACCCGTGCTGCGCAGCAAGTTTTGCTAACTCAGTGCGAAGTGCAGTGATTTGCCGTCGCGCGTCTCGGGATCGATGATCTGCAATTCTTCCTCGATCCCAAGCGTGAAAACGTGATCGGGACTGCGAAACCGCGTCGGTGTTTCCTTCAATTCAGCTGAGGCGCTTTGAGAAGAAGTCGCCAGGTCCATGGTGTCAAGTGTTGAAAGCACGGTTCATCGTGGAATTTGCAATAGACTCTGCGGGATTTGCGATTCACTGGGCTTCTTTTGCGGTTTCGAAGCCGTTGGTATTCAGGATGGTCGCTGCAAGACAAAGAATCCCGTCTCGCCGCCGCCGGACGTGACGTTGACGATTGGCATGGCGGATAGACGGACCATCGCGCCGCAGACTTTGCCGCGAAAGAGAAATGGATTCGTATCAACGAACATCGGCCGCAACTCCCATTCAGTCTCGCTGAAGATTGGAAACACTTCCGGATGCAAATCGAGCGCATCCTGCACGATGTAATCGCCTGAAAGCGCCGTTTCGATTGCCTGGTCCCACACGGGCTCATTCAATTGCGCACCGAAATGAACACCGTGTCCGCCGTAATCGTCGTTCGGCTTCAGAACAAGGCGTGACCGATTTTTGCGGATGAATTCGAGCAGATTGAATCTTCCGCCCTTTCGATCGGAAGCACGCCGTGTCCAGGGCACGATACCAGGTATCGCTTCCTTTTCGCTCGAGGTGAACCAATCCTGGCGCTGCTCGTCCGTGAGCATCTCAAACACCACTTTCTTATGCATGATTTTGCACCGGAACGGATTTACGAGGCAAACGTCGCGATTCATGCATGCACAGATAAGTGGAAGCGTGTCGTGGCTGAACCGCAGTCACTCGATGTCAGATCCACCGAACATCACGTCAGATGGCCACGACCTTGTCGCAGAGTTTCCCATAACCTACGCGATTACCAGTTCCAAAGGCACGAGCAGCGGAACACTCTGGATCACGATGCATCTCAAACCACAAGCGCAGACGTGGCAGGTCGCTGGGATTCAGATGGAGGTGATCCAAGCGACAATGAAACAATGAGAATGCCCTTCTAGCTATTTGAGACGCACGCGGGCGATTTCAAAGAATGGTGACGGATCTTCGGCAATCAGATTCCGTCTAGTTTGTAATGTTGCGGCGCTTCGGCTCGACGAAAATGCCCGGCCGTTCACGGCTGCTTATCCTTGCAAAGTTTTTGGAAAGCTGGATCGTCGCGCAAAGGATCCCAGATCGGGTCCAGCCTCAAAAGCGCTGGTGTAACAACCATTGGGGGCATAAAGAAGGTGTTATTGTAGGGTGTTTGCAACAGCTGGTTGAGAGCTGAGATCGCACGGCTGTGCTCGCCGAAGATCGTCTGAATGAACGCCAGGTTTTGTTCGAAGGCAGGTCCGGGCACGGGATCTTTAGCAGCGGGCAGAAGCATGACTGCACGCTCCGCTGCCTTTAGGGCTAGGTCCTTCTCCCCGATCGCAGCATAAGCTTGAGACAGCGGTGCCGCAACGAAAGCGTTGTCTGGTTGATCTCTGTAGAGCGGCTCGAGTGTATTGCGCGCCTGTTCAGCGGTAGCCTTTGCGGCAGCCATATCGCCAGCAAGGCGCTGCGTGAAAGCAAGCGCCACCTGTTCACGACCCTTGATGCGCTGAGAACCATAATGGAATTGAGCCTGTCGGGTTTGCAGCAATCGAACGGCCTCAATGTAGTCTCGTTCAAGTCTCAACTGACCGACCTTGATTGCGAGGGTATCCTCGGAAGGAGTCTGCCAGTTAATTTCTGATAGAAGGCCGGCAGCTTCTTGCAGTTTGCCCTGGGCTTGATAAACGCCCGCCTTTGCCGCCATCACATCCGGATCGTTTGGCGTAATTTCGAGCGCTCGATCATAGAGCTTTAGCGCTGCTGGGAATTGTCGACGAAAACCATAAGTGGATGCCGTATCGATAAGTAACTCCACATCACGTGGCCCTAGAAGGAGGGCTTGTTGGAAGTAGGCAATGCTTTGGTCCCAGTTTCCCTGGCGTCGGGAAATATAGCCGAGGGCCTTTGGTACGTCGGTGCTGCTTGGTAACATTTTGCTGGCACGTTCAAAGGTTGTTTTGGCATCCCCGTAATTGCGCAGCACCCAGTATTGATAGTAACCCAAGGCTAGGAGCGTCTCAGCCGAGTCAGGCTGGAGTCTTTGCGCATTCTCCAAGGCACGTTTCGCTTCGCCGCGCCGACTGGGCGGGGTACTGTCTTCGCCGTTAAAGCAGAGAAGGGCGTCTGCGCGAGAAAGCCGAGCCCAGGCAAGCGCAAAATCAGGATCAAGCTGCACCGCGCGCTCGTAAAACCCGGTGGCTTTCCATACGAGATCGATGGAGACGAGGGAGTACCGGCTGCGTACGTCAAAAGCCAGGCCGCGCAGGTATACATCGTAAGCCTCCGTATTGTTTGTCGGCTTAACAGCTAACGCCTGTTCCTCACGACCGGTAAGCTTCGCCTGCAACGATTCCGCGATGCGTTTGGCGATCTCGCTCTCAGCACCGAAGATGTCAGTCAGCTTACGATCATAGGTGTCTGCCCAGAGATGGGAATCAGTCGGTGCGTTAATCAACTGCACATTGACGCGCACCTGATCGCCTGCTTTTTGCACGCTACCCTCTAGAATGTTAGCTACTCCAAGCTGCTTGGCGATCTCGGTGAGATTACCGGGCTTACTCTGATAGTGCTGAGTCGAACTGCGAGAAATTACTTTCAAGTCTGCAATGCTGACGAGCCGCGTCAGGATCTCTTCCTGGATGCCCTCCGCGAAGTAGGCGTTTTCTGGGTCGGCGCTGAGGTTTTCGAATGGCAGAACGGCGATGCCGTTTGTTACCAACCGAGGGACAAATTCCGCTTTCCATACGATCCAGCTTGTCGCCGCCACCAGAGCAACCAATGATGCAACCAATGCAGCGATAGCTGGTTTCCTCTGCACCCATTTGCGACCATGTGTGAAAATTCCACTTGGTTTTGCGCAAATCGGCTCGTGCTTTAGCCAATGTTCGAGGTCTTCCGCCAGGGCGAGTGCAGAGGAGTAACGGCGCTTTGGATCTTTCTCGAGGCACTTCAGACAAATTGCCGAAAGCTCGCGATCAATGTTAGGATTCAAAACACGTGGTGGTCGCGGCTCGGTGTCGATCAGTAACTTAGTGGTCTCGTAGGTTGTACCGCCAGCAAAGGGCGGCTGACCCGTCAGCAATTGGTAAAGTACTGCGCCAAGTCCATAGACGTCTGTGACGCTGCTGACAGCTGCATTGTTTCCTACTGCTTGCTCTGGCGCCATGTAACTGGGCGTGCCCAATACTTCCATCGTACGCGTCATAGTGCTTTCTGTCTCGACGAGTCGCGCCAGGCCAAAATCAGTGAGGTGCGGTTCGCCGTCTGCATCCAGCAAAATGTTTCCCGGTTTGATGTCCCGATGCAGAATCCCATGCTCATGCGCGTAATGAACCGTGCGAGCTACCTTTGCGATCAATTCCGCCGCATGACGTATCGACATCGGTTCCCGCTTGATTACTTGGTCAAGCTGGCCGCCCTCGACAAATCCCATGCTGAAGTAGCAGGAGCCATCGCGCTCGCCCACTTCATGGATTGGAACGATGCCGGGATGCTCTAAACTCGCCGCGGCTTCGGCTTCAAGACGAAAGCGCTTCAGGTGAGCTTGGCTCGCCCACCGACCAACGCTGATTACTTTTAATGCGACTGTGCGGTTGAGACTCTTTTGCCGGGCGCGATAAACCACGCCCTGGCCGCCGCGACCGACCTCTTCCAGCAATTCGTAATCGCCCAGCTCTCCCAATAGCTCGCCAGCGTGTGCTGGAGTTTTCACAGGCGATGCCCC
>DATFXC010000052.1:0-3465 GCA_035258625.1 Candidatus Udaeobacter sp.
CCTGCTGCAACGCGCCGCGTACGAATCGATGGTGCAATCGGAACGGCGGGCGACCCACGCTAACATCGTAAAGCAACTGCAGCATGACAGTGCTGCCGGGCCCTTTGTCCCCGAACTGATCGCCTACCACCTGACGGCATCCGCGCAATTCGAGGAGGCGATCAAGACCTGGTTGGATGCTGGCGCTAGCGCAGCTCGACGCTCTGCCCATATCGAGGCTGTCGAAGATTTACGCCGCGGCCTCAGCTTGCTGAATGAAATTTCGTCCCCCGAGCTGCGCGCGAAGCTCGAACTGGCTCTCCAAGGCGCGTTGATCCCCTCGCTGATTTCAACGCAAGGGCCGACTTCGCCCGCCCTGTCCGAATGCTGCCAGCGCGGCCTTGCACTTTGCCGGGAAGGGGAAGCGTCGCCCTTGGTATTTGCATTTCTGTTCGGGCAATTCACCTTCGCGATGTGTCGTGGCCGGAATAAAGACGCGGCGCCATTGGCCCAGCTTTTCCTCACGGTGGCGAGTGACAAGTCCTACGCCTCCGGACGCGTCATCGGCCATCGCCTGTGCGGTATGACACACATAAACGCTGGGGCGGCCTTGAAGGCCAAGGAGCAATTCGACCAATCGCTCGAACTTTATTCGGCAGAGCGCGACGCCGCCGCGACACAATTGTTCGGCCAGAACACGCAGGTCCATAGCCGGTCATTGTTGAGCATCGCGTTGCTCTGCCTTGGCGAGGTCGACGAGGCCCTTCAGGTCGGGCTCGACGCGCTCGAGGCGGCCGACGCCCTGCGTCATCCGCAGTCGACGGCATTGGCGCGAGCATATGTGGGCGGCTGGCTGTTCGGTCTGTGCGGGGCCAAGACTGAAATGAAGCGCGAGGCGCAGCAATTGATCGCTTTGGCGGACCAGCACCGCCTTGGCCCATTCCGTCTGTTCGGCTCGGCATTTATGGGCTGGGCACTGTGCCAGGACGGCGACCTCGAAAACGGCGTTGCGATGCTGACGAAAGCCATCGACAGGCTCGAAAGCATCGATTTTCGCCTTTCTCTTCCAGGACATCTCGCGAGCTTGGCTGAGGCCCAGCGTCTCCAGGGAAAACTGGAGGAGGCAAAGAAAACCTGCGCGCGCGGTCTGACAATGATATCCGAAGGTACCGATCTTTGGATCGAGGCCGAAGCCCGCCGCATCGATGCACTTATTGCAGCCGACATGAAGGTGGAAAGTGCAGAAGAGGTCGAAGCAAAATTTCGCGAGGCAATCGAATGTGCGCGAAGTCTTGGATTTCCGATATTCGAGCTTCGCAGCCTGTTGAGCTTGCAGAATTTTCTCGGCCCAAACCGGAAAGACATAGAGATTGAAGCCCGTCTCAAAAAGCTGGCGCATTTGCAGAATCTTGACCGTCGTGTCGAGGCTGCGATCAAGGCGCGAGGTTACAGCTTTCTTGCAGTAGCGCATTAATTCGCACTTTGAGAATTGGAGCCGCGGATATGCTTGGTCGATTTGCCGACCATTTTTCAGCTTCGCCGGTTTCGTTCGACGTCGTGTTACCCGACAAGGCCGTGCAGCATTTTGGGCCCGGCTCGCCCAGTTTTCGGGTCACCATCAGAAATAACAGAGGATTGCGTGCGATCCGAAGTATCGACGAAGGTCAGATTGGAGACGCGTATCTCGACAGTGATATCGATATCGACGGGGATATGTTGCGCCCGTTCGAATTGCGCGGCGCGATGAAGGACTTTCACCCCTTCGTTGCCGCCTGGCGTTTCATCCAACCGTTGTTGTTTGGTCAGGTCCACACTAACAAGCGTGCCATTGGCGCCCATTACGACATCGATCCGACTTTCTTCCTTAGTTTCCTCGATCCACAGACGCCCTGTTACACGCAAGGCGTATATGAAGACCGAAGCGAAACGCTCAACGTCGCGACCCTGCGCAAGTTCAGATATTGCTTTGAGAAACTGGGCCTGAAGAGCGGCGACCATCTGCTGGAAATAGGTCCCGGCTGGGGCGCGTGGTTTGAATACGCCTCGCAACGCGGTGTTCGCTGCACTGGGATCAGCAATTCACAGACGTCGGTTGACTACCTCACTGGCCGCGCAAGGCAACTCGGGTTCGAGTGGGAGCTGATCACAGGTGATTTCCTGCAGTACCGGAGTGATCGAAAGTACGATGCGATCGTCATCATGGGTGTTATCGAGCATCTGCCGGACTACGCTCGCGTGCTGGGAAAGTTCACGGAAATGCTCAAACCTGGACGATGCATCTTTCTAGATGCGAGTGCCTGCACGCAAAAATACGAGCTCTCATCTTTCATGGTGAAACACATCTATGGCGGGAACCACTCGTTCCTCGTTCTCCATGATCTCCTCGACAAGATGTCGATAACTCCGCTGCGTGTGCAGGAAATGTTCGACGATCGCTTCAACTATTTTCTCACATTCCAGCAGTGGGCGCGCAATTTTGACCAGAACCGCGACACTGTCGTGGAGCAATTTGGCGAGTTCAACTATCGCCGTTTCCGGCTGTACCTTTGGGGTGCCGCCTATGAATTTCTCAGCCGTAGCCTCGATTGCTACCGAATGATCATCGCTTATCCGGAGGCCTAGCGGGCGTGCTGGTGCTGACCTGGTAAATGCTTTTGAGCTTCGCGACACGAGGCGCAGCACGCGTTGAGGGGAATATCGTCCTTTTGGCAGTCGGGGGTGCCGGCGCCTCGTCAAGCTGAATTACGAAGGGTTTCGAATTGCTTTGGCAATACGCGGCTTATCACCACGCCGCAAAGGGCGGTGACGGCAAAGTTGCCGATCAGACCAAGACAAATGTGCCCGAATTGATCCGCCACCCATGTGTAGGAATAAGTGGCGGTTGTCTGCACTTCCTTGCCGTAGACGTCGGGCCAAAACTGGTCCCAAAGATTTTTTGGCGTCAATTCTGAAGCAGAAGGACCAAAGGGAGTGGTTGCTGAATGTTTGGAGGCGCTCATGGCATTCTCTCCTTAAGCGTATTGCAGACAAGGAGCAGAAAGAAATAAATTCCTTGTCTCCGTTCGTGAGAGGCCCGAAATGACGGCCAGATAACAGCGGCGTTTGTCAATTCCCGCCAAATAAACGATGAACTCATTGCCCGGGCAAAACGAAGGAACGTCTCACTCCGCCGTTTATCCCGGTTCTGGGCCGCTGTATTAGTAGGAAAACCTTAGCCGACCGACGGAGGGGAAAGGCATGGAATTTCTCAAGCACACCGAATGGCCGATGTGGTTCGGGTATGCGGCCGTGGCGTCCAGTATCGTCACGTGTGCGATGAAGACAATGATTCCCCTGCGCGTCGTCAGCATGACGTGCAACGCGCTGTTCATTGTCTACGGATTTTTCTCCGGAATTTACCCCACGCTTATCTTGAATTTGATTCTTCTGCCGCTGAACACGGTGCGGCTTCAGCAGATGCGGAAGCTCATTCAAGACGTGGAGGCC
>DATFXC010000053.1:0-26815 GCA_035258625.1 Candidatus Udaeobacter sp.
AGCAGCGCAAGTAGACGTGATGCGGCTGTTCCCCAGAACTGCTAATGATTTTGAGTCGAGGGAAAGTGAAGGATTTAAGAAAGAAGATTAGGCGACTTGAAAAGCGTCTGCGACAAGGCTCACAGAAACTGGCCGAACTAAAACGGAGCTTGGAAAGTGCGGAGGCAGTAAAGGCGTTGAAAGCCGCCAGGAAATGCTTCGCCCGTGCTGCCGCGGCGCGAATCGCCGACGCGAAGAAACCGGCGGCCAGGAAAGCGAAGAAAAGACTGAATCTCTCGTCAGAACGTCGTGCACAACTCGCAACAGCAATGAAAGCCAGGTGGGCTGCGAAAAGAGCTGAGGCGAATACGGTGAAACCAGGCTCGTAGGGGCCGACCTCTCCGGGGACTATGAAGGACTGGGAGATCTCAGCGAAGCTGATTGGAGCTGGGACTGCGTTTCAGCTATCGATGCGCGTGGTCGAACGATTTGGATTGTTGACGTGCATCGCCGCGCCGATGAACTGTTAACTGCGTTCGTGGAACTGCAAATGGCGATACATGAGTTCGCGGTGGAGTTGTGCGTGTTAGGCGAGAACGTACATGAAAATTAGGCGGTGCCTGACTAGACAGTCGCGCATCTCTGCGCCTAAATCGTGACACGTGGAACCAGCCAAGTTTTCCGGGGTGGAGTGGACGGATTGCTTGGCAATGCTTGGGGCGGTCATCAATCTCTTTTTGGTGGCCGCCTCATTTTAAAAGGCGAGAATCCGTTAGGCAGCAAAGCAAATCTCGTTACAGCTCGCGAAAATCGCCCGCGTGCTCGTGCGTCGCAATTACATTGTCCGCGTCATCGTAAACGCGAATCACAGCATTATGTTCATGTCAGGCGAGGCCCGACTAGACAAGATTCCACACGGTTTCTAGTATAATCGGCGCACACCAAAAACAGATCGGAGGAATGAATGCGGTGGGTTAGAGAGGAGGTGAAAGAGATGGCTACTAAGTCAAACAAAAGAACTGGGAGGAAGAAGGCGCAACAGCCGCGGATGAAAGTACGCGACTTGAAGCCGAGGAAAGACCTAAAGGGCGGGACGTATAAGCCGCAGAAACCGGATGGTTCCCTGTAGTGGTCCTTAGCAATCAGTAAAGCTGCGGAACCCAACGCCCTACCACTCTTTGAAATCGCCCTTGTGCTCGTGCGTCTCGATCACGTTGCCGGCCGGAATCATAAACGCGAATCACTGCATCGTGTGAGCGGCTAGAATGCATCGCGTAGCTAACCGCGTTACTGGCTGCCTTCCCTCGACCATAACAGAGCCGACCGAATGGCAGCACATCGGAAATTAGATCAACGCGGCATTGCATCGTCGATACCAAAGGCAAGAGCCTAGAAGAAGTCGCCAGTTTTCCTGTCTTTACGCCGGAAAAAGTCGCGCACACGGCTCCAGGGCCTGAGCCGCCGCTAACGGCGGGCGAATTATTTGACGACAATATCAGCAAGCTCGGACGTGTTGAGCACGATTTGCCGTTTGGTGGCAATGGCAATTAACTGCTTAACGGATAACCGCCCCTAACTTTCTGCCAAAGCCGCGCCTACTTCGGAGCAACGCCTTCGCTACGCGGAAATTATTGTGACGCTGGTCACTAACGGGCAGAACAAACTCAAACCTCTTTCGTGCCCCTCGAAGTGCCGGAAGCATGAAAAGTTTCCTCATACCGCTCCATTGCGCTGACATTCAGGCCGATACAAGTGACGTTCCTGTAACAAAATTTCCCACTTCACACGACTCTGCTCGGTGGTTCCTTTACAAAGATGGCGCATAGTCCATGGCTGTAGAAGCTCAAGTGGAATCCGTAAGCCCTCGCGAACTGCGCGATCTTTGTCTCTCGATTCTCTTCGTTTAGCGGCCAGATGCGTTGCAGTTCCTCCTCGTAGATCATACAGTGCCCAAGGTTCTCAATTTGCGTCTCCAGCTCGCGCTTGATGTGTCCAGCAAGAATTTCCATCGATGGGAATTGCCTACCAAGGTTGAGTTAGGCCACAC
This sequence comes from Candidatus Udaeobacter sp., assembly GCA_035258625.1. Taxonomy (GTDB): domain Bacteria; phylum Verrucomicrobiota; class Verrucomicrobiia; order Chthoniobacterales; family UBA10450; genus Udaeobacter. The sequence goes on from DATFXC010000053.1 coordinate 2,027, forward strand.
TCATCCGTCAACCTGACCAGCGGGACAGCAAAGTACCGATGTATGATGCTGCATCCTTTGCACGGAACGGAAGTCGTCACAGGTCACTTGTTCCGGGGCTGCCGCTGCCGTGCTGCAAACCAACGCGACAATAATGAATTTTGCCGGATAGTTCATTCCGCCCGTTCATATCACTTTGTCATTGCCGTGTGGAGAGCAAAAAGGCAGAATCCCAGCGCGTGAAGCGTTGGGAAATCATCGCCGACAATCTCAGCAAAGCCGGCGAAAAAGATCGCCTCGCAGGCTCCGGAGCTCTGAGCCTCAGGCGTCTAGCGAGGCGGATCACGTCATCGTCGTTTCGAATACCGGCTGCCGGTTGGACGTATAAGCTGGATGGCGGCATCAAAAACGCTCACGGCACTCTGACGATCACCAACAGCACTCTCCCAAAAGAGCTAGGACTAAGGTCTCATTGCACTTGCGAGAGGCACTGGTAAAATCGTCGTCGATCACGTCACCCGACGTCTTAACGCACTCTTGGCCAGGGTAAAATGGGCGTTGAGGGGCTTAACCTTCGCTAAGACACCGCTTAGCGCGATCTCCAGATTGACCTGGAGCCCCGAGGCTTCCGAAGTGAGGCGCGTTTTCAAAGCGCCCCCCGAAAGAAGGCTCTTTGTTCCGACGTGGATTTGGAGCAGTGGACCTCAACTAACAAGTCGCACATGAAAACGAGAAAAACCTACGTCGCAGCAAAATCAAATCTGACTCTCACACAAAGCGGACTGCTGGCGGTGTTGCTGCAACGCCAGCGCCGAAAAGTGATCGAATTGGCCCGGCGTCGCGCACAACGGGACGAGATGGACTCCGCCTTTTCTAACGCGCGCACTTGGCTATTGTCGCATGGTCGCGATGCCATCGCTGGTCGAACATTCCGCCGAGGCATTGGAGCAACCCTTCCTCGGCTTCCCTGAATCTTTTCACGAAGCCAGTAGCCATGTTTCACCAAATCCATACCTACACCGAGCTTCGGCGCCAGATCCACGATGACCTACGGCTCCAAAATCCCGAGTGGGTGCAACCAAATGGCGAGTCCCCCATGTGTGATTTTTACGAGGCGCGTCTCATGGAGCTCCTGCACTCTGACGCGAAGGGGATAAACTGGAAACTACAGAAGCTTGATACACGGGCTATCTGCAAGCTCGAAGGCGAACCGGTCAATAAATAGGTGAAACACGATATACAGCCGATGAAATCATGCTTTAGCGGGACCTTGGCGACCCGTTACTTGGATCAGCTCAGGCACGCCCGAGATGAGTTGATTCGGAATCTGTTGGAGGTTCCGATCGAGCCCGAGAGGCGAGAACACGCCGAGCGTATTGCAAGGGCGCAACGGAATCTTCTGCGCTGGGTGAAGACCGGGAAAATACATCTCTGAACGTGTTGTCATTCTTCGTGTCTGAATTCCTGACGCGCATCGCGGTGACGGAAAGCGTTTCGTTGTGCCTGCGGATGAAAAGTTGACTGCGCTTTTGGAACTCGAATCGGCAACCTCTGCTTGCGGCGAATTGGTTTGACTAGCTGGCGTAATTCTAGCCAGACTCGGTGTCGCTAAACGGTTCTGAATCAGGCGGAGAAGTTTGCCCCGCCAGTTTCTTCGCCTCTTCCGAACCCGCCATCGCAGGATTAACACGGCGGTGAAAAGAAAAGAACCCATGAAAACGCTAACTCATCTCAAACCAACAATTCTGCTAATTCCCGCCGCAGTGTGACAACACTCACCGGCTAGACGCCTCAGGAATCCTTCACGGCTACTACCGGGACGCCAATGGGGCGTTGACCTTCCCGATCGATCCTCCGGCCTCCACTGCGACAATCCTGTTTGGAGATAACATTAGGAACTTTGTGGTGGGCAGATATGCGGATAGCTCAGGCGTAACTCATGGACTCTTCTTTGTGCCGCCAAACAACTTCTTCACTTTCGATTATCCCGGGTCAACCTTTACATCGCTTAACGGAATCAGTGACCTGGGGGTTATCTGTGGTCGTTATCTCGATGCTTCCGGCATTGCCCACGGATTCATAGCTCGCGTCACAGGCACACCGCCGACAAATCAGGCGGGAGCGGAAGTGAAGGCGTTCGATTCCCGGTCGCTGGTCATTCCCCTCAACCAGTCGCCTTCGGCTTGGGGAGGTGCACACCCGGCGCGCTGAGTTGAGCATCGGGGGGCCTGCGCGATCGGCGCGTTCCCTTAAGACCCCTAGAACCTGTTTGCAGGGCCTTGGAGCAGTGTAGCAAAGGTCGTAGCGGGAGCATGTGCTTGGTAGTAGCCCCTTTTGTCCGTGAGCCAAGGGGCAGGGATGGAGGAAAGGTTGCAGGCTGACGTTATGACGGCCTTGCCGCCGTGTTCTCCAATAGGACCCGCACCTTCTCGGTGGCGGTGGTGCCGTTTGCCCTGTGGAGAGCAAAAGAGGTAGAAATGCCTTGCGCTATCGCCATGCCCCCACAAGAGCCAACTAAGGATACTGCTTCATCCGTTCACCATGATGGTGGAGAGAAAGGCAGCGTGCCGTCTCTGACTGCGCCGCAGGAGCAAGAAGTCGCACCGCCGACGCTGTTCAAGCGTGTTTTGCATTTGACCCCCACCGTTATCGCGGCCGGGCTTCTGATCGCTTGCTTCCTGTTACTCCACAAGATGCTGCCAGCCAAAAAATTTGAGAGGATCATGCAGATCGAAAAGAAGGTTGCCAAGATCATCAGTGAGCTTCTTGAGTAATTCTAAGATTCCTTAGATACTTAGATAAATCGATTTCTGCGCCATTTAAGGCATTTGGGAATTGCCGTGACGAGAGCGAAAGAGTCAGAATCAGCCGAGTGAAGCGGTCTCCCTCTCTCGCCCGCGCATGGAATTGTTCGGCCCGTTAAAGCGGTTCCACGTAGCCGCTTCTCTCACGCGCACGTTACGCGCGCTACGCGCTCAGTTTACGAAGTCCGCTCTTTCCCTCGCGCGCGCGTGGAATTGTTCAAGCCTCGTATTCACTGAAAGATCCCGAAATCACATGTCACTGCCAATGATCCGAAACTTCCGTTGGTGTAATTAACTGATTAATCGGCGCTCCAGTGGATAGGGAAATACCTCCGGAATTTCGCCGTTCCTGATCCTCCGTTGTATGGCGCGCCAGAAATCAGCGCGAAAAATACTGGCGTGGCTCTCAAGCAGTGCGATGCGCGCCGGCTCGGGGAACGTGAGGAATTGGAGGAATTCTTCCGGAAAAATGTCCTGCTCGCGAACGGAAAACCACGGTTCGGCCGCCATTTCTTCTTCTACCGTCGTCGGCTGCGGCATATCGCGGAAGTTGCAGTCACTCACGAAGCATAACTCATCGTAATCGTACAAGACGACGCGCCCGTGCCGAGTGACGCCAAAATTTTTTGTTAGCAAATCGCCCGGGAAAATATTTGATGCGGCGAGGTCCTTGATCGATTGCCCGTAATCGCGACCAGCCGCAGCGACGGCATCGGAATCGCTTTTCTTGAAAAAGAGATTCAGCGGTCGGAGTCGTCGCTCGACGTAAGCGTGCGCGATCACGACATCGTCGTCGTCAACTTTTACAATCGAAGCGGCGTCGCGGAGAAGTTCATCGAGGAGCGACGGCTCAAATCGTTCGCGCGCGATGCGCAAATGCTCGAACTCGTGCGCTTCGACCAAACGTCCAGCGCGATCATGTTCGAAAACTAATCGGTAGCGACGCATCACGTCCGCACGGGTGCACTCCTTCGGAAAATCGAATCGATCTTTGATCAGTTTGAAAACAACGTCGTAGCTCGGCAGGGTGAAAACCGTCATCACCATTCCGGGTGTCCCCGGCGCGACGACGAAGCGGTCGAGCGACGCGCGCAAATGGGCGAGGAAATCACGATAGAACTCGGTTTTGCCGTGGCGGTGAAAGCCAATCGCATTGTAAAGATCAATCAAACGCTTGCGCGGCATCAATTCCCGGAGATAACGCACCAACTGGTAGGGACATTCGATTTCAACCCGAAAGTAGGAGCGGGTGAACGAAAACAAAATCGCAAGATCGACATCGCCATGGAGAACGGCGTCGAGCGTGATACCGGTCTCGTTTTCGTGGCGAAGAGAAAGCGCGATCGGCAAGGGCGAGTCTCCCTCAAGGAACACGCGTCCGACAAAATATGCACCGCACCCTCGATAAAATGTGCTAGCCACAATCTCCAGTTTCGCCCGCTGGCTTAAACCATTGTCCGAAAACGCCCTCTCGATTCGTGCCGCGGCTAATCGCACTGAGCTGCGCAAATCATTCCAGCAATTTTCGGGAAATCCCCCTGCAGACGAATCGGTCAGTGCGGCGAACAGCAACTCCGGCAGGTTGCCGTCGCCATATAGTCGGCGGACATCGAGCTGGGCGGTTGTTGGCGGCGCGTCGAAATCGGTATCGACGAATTCAATCGCCTGATCGACTCCGTCGGTGCCAAAGACCCGCCGCGTGAGCGAATTAAAAAATGTTTCCGCGATTTCCCATGCTGGCGAACGAGCAATGAGCAATGAGTAAGCGGCCTTGGTCGCTGCCCAAATGCTCCGTTTTTCCAGGCGCACTCCCATCAACCCTCTGATACGTCGCGTCAGTTCATCGAGCACATCGCCGTAACAATGGAGGCGCGCGGTTGCGTCGGCGTAGCTGCTCACCCAATCGCGTGTTATAAAATGATCGCGCGCCCGCCGCGTGACCTTGTCGAAACGCGTTTGATAATTGAGAAATGCTTGCTGCGCCGTTTCCGCGCAAAGGGCAGCGAGCCGGCTGTCGGTTAGCGCGGAGGAATCGAATGAAACGAAATTGTCAGTCGATATGGACGTCGCGATCAATGGAACTGCTCAGCCTCGGTCGAGCCGTTTAACGCCATTGTCGAAGATTCGCCGCCGGCGATAATTTGCGCGACCGCGTCGAAGTAACCAGTGCCCACTTCGCGTTGATGCTTCGTTGCCGTGTAACCGTCGGCCTCGGCCGCGAATTCCGCTTCCTGCAATTCCGAATAGGCCGCCATCCCACGATCGCGATAGCCGCGCGCAAGCCGGAACATCCCGTAATTGAGCACGTGAAATCCGGCCAGGGTGACAAACTGAAATTTGTAGCCCATCGCACCCAACTCGCGCTGAAATTTCGCGATCGCACTGCCGTCGAGTTTCTTTTTCCAGTTAAACGAGGGCGAACAATTGTAAGCAAGTAACTTGTTTGGAAACGTAGCCCTTACGCTTTCAGCGAATCGTTTTGCTTCGTCGAGGTTCGGCTCACTCGTTTCGCACCAGATCATGTCCGCAAACGGCGCGTAACTCACCGCGCGCGCGATGGCTTGATCAAGCCCGGCGCGAACGCGGAAGAAACCTTCAGGTGTTCGTTCGCCTGTGAGAAGTGCGTGATCGCGCTCGTCGACGTCATTTGTCAAAAGCGCGGCGCCGTTTGCGTCCGTGCGGGCGATGATGATCGTCGGAACATTGCAAACATCGGCCGCCAATCGCGCCGCGATGATATGCGAGATTGCCGCGCGCGTCGGCACCAATACTTTGCCGCCCATGTGTCCGCATTTTTTTTCGCTCGCCAGCTGATCTTCAAAATGCACCGCCGCCGCTCCCGCTTCAATCATCGCCTTGCTTAATTCAAAAACATTAAGCGGACCGCCGAAGCCAGCCTCCGCATCAGCGACGATCGGCGCGAACCAGTCAATGTCGATCTTGCCCTCGGCGTGCGCGATCTGATCGGCACGCTGCAACGCCTGGTTGATTCGTTTCACCACCGCCGGCACGCTATTTGCCGGATATAAACTTTGGTCCGGGTACATTTGACCGGCGAGATTCGCGTCTGCCGCGACTTGCCATCCGCTCACGTAAATGGCTTTCAATCCAGCTTTCACCTGCTGCACAGCCTGATTGCCGGTGAGCGCACCGAGCGCTGCGACATAATCTTCGGTCTGCAATAAATTCCAAAGTTTTTCCGCTCCGCGCTGTGCCAGCGTGTGTTCGATGATCACGCTGCCGCGCAATCGCTCGACATCAAGCCATGAGTACGGTCGCTCGATGCCGCGCCAGCGTGAATCGTTAGTCGAGTTTTTCATAACCAGGCAAGGTCAGGAATTCCACGAACTCATCGTCCGTCGTGATTTTGTCGAACAACGCGCTCGCAGCTTCAAATTTGCCCTTGGCAAACCGTTCCGGACCGAGTGTTGCCTTAATCTTCTCGACTTCTTCGCCGAGGACGCCGCGAAATAACCCTTTCGTTACTTTTCGACCGTCGGCCAGTCGGCCGTCGGGATGACGGATCCATTGCCAGACTTGAGCGCGGGAAATTTCCGCAGTCGCCGCGTCCTCCATCAAATTGAAAATAGGCACGGCGCCATTCCCTCGTAGCCAAGCTTCGAGGTATTGCACGCCGACGCTGACATTCGTGCGCAATCCCTGCTCAGTAATCGGTTCGCATGGTCCGAAATCAAGGAGGTCCTTCGCGGTAAGATCGACATCGTCGCGTTTGCGGTCGATCTGGTTTGGCTGCGGCATGAGCGCGTTGAAAGCATCAAGCGCCAGCTGCACCATGCCGGGATGCGCCACCCAGGTGCCGTCGTGGCCATCGCGCGCCTCGCGTTCCTTGTCCGCTCGGACCTTGGCAAACGCTTCCTCATTTGCCTTCAGATCATTCTTGACTGGAATCTGCGCTGCCATCCCGCCCATCGCGAAAATATTACGACGATGACAAGTCCTGATGCAGAGCAACGAATAAGAATGCATGAAGTGCGTCGTCATTGTGATGAGTGCGCGGTCGGCTAAAATGAAATCAGATTTGTTCCGGAATTTTTTGATGCACGAAAAAATGTAGTCCCAGCGGCCGCAGTTTAATCCGGCGGAATGCTCGCGTAACTCGTAGAGTATTTCATCCATCTCGAACGCCGCCGGAATTGTCTCAATCAAGACCGTGGCGCGAATAGTCCCGTGCGGAATGCCCATTTCCTCCTGCGCGAGTTTGAATACAGCATTCCAAATACGCGCCTCGAGGTGGCTCTCCATTTTCGGCAAGTAAAAATACGGCCCGTTGCCGCGTGTGATCAGTTCCTTCGCGTTATGATAAAAAAACAATCCGAAATCGAAGAGCGCGGCGGCCACTGGCTCGCCATCTACGCGCAAATGTTTCTCGTCTAAGTGCCAGCCACGCGGTCGCGGCATCAGAACGGCCACCTCCTCGTTGAGCTTGTACTTTTTGCCCTCGGAATTGGTAAAACTGATCGTGCGCCGGACTGCGTCCCGCAAATTGATCTGGCCTTCGACCATGTTCGCCCATGTCGGCGCGTTCGCATCCTCGAAGTCAGCCATAAAAATCTTCGCACCGGAGTTGAGTGCATTGATGATCATCTTGCGATCGGTCGGTCCAGTGATTTCCACTCGGCGATCCATGATATCTTTTGGGATCGATGGGCACTTCCAGTCGCCGTCGCGGATGTATTTCGTGTCCGGCGAAAAATCGAGCGTTGCGCCGCGATCAAGCGCTACTTGTCGCTCGTGGCGGCGTTTGAGGCACTCCACGCGACGCCGGTTGAATCGCCTATGAAGTTTTGCCACGAACGCGAGAGCGTCAGGCGTCAGAATTTCGGCGTAAGCGGTTGTGACTTTACCGACAATCTCGACTCCATCAGGAACTTCGTAGAGCGATGATTGAGGCATGGGCGAATGTTGGGTTATGCGAATCAGGCCGCTGTGTTGGGATTGGCTTTGTGTGGCATGTCGCGCGCGGTATGAGCTTCGCAATGATCTCCTAGGTACACGAGGCGCAAAGCCGACGTATGCTCGGTGCAACGTTGGCCCAAGCAGGGCCGCTTCGCTTGGGTTCGTCTACTGATTATTCAAAACGGTTTGCGGTGCAGGTTTGCGTACTTCAAGCTGTGCGCTCACCTTCTGTAGGCCAGCTGTAACCGCGTCAATTTGCTTCTGCAAACGCGCGGTGGTCGCTTCTTGCTCCTCGATTCGTCGATGTGCTTTGAGGAACTCATTGAGCAACATCGCGTTCACAGCCTCGGAGCGGACGGAATTTCCGGCCGAAGTTCTCAAAAAGTTTGAGAATTTTTCAGAAACGACCGAGTGGCCATGGACCAAATCGGTGGTTTCGGTGAGTGTGTTCGTAATTGTCTTTCTCAAAGCAGAGAGAGTGCCGGTATCGCACCGAGGAACCTCACCATAACTTGCGACACATTGTTCGAATTCGGCGCCGATTGAGACTGAATCGGCTGATGCATGTGGACTTCATAATTTTAGGAGTTGTTTCTGGGGTTCCCAGATGTTCTACGGAATCGAAGGCGCGAAGTTCTCAAAATTTTTAAGAAACTTTTAGAAAACGGTCGAGCGGTGACCCGAACCGAATCGGCTGATAGATAGTTGGACTTTCTTCTTTTCCCCGCTGGTTAACCCTGTTGACCACAGGACTAAAAACGAGACGAACCTCGCGGGAGAAGCGTCCTATGCCGGATTCAGATCTATGTGATGAAAGAGGCCCTCTATCCTCGATAAATGGAGGTCATTCTTGCGTCACTCGATAAGACGGCGCGACTGTGGGATGCGGTGAGCTTGACGTATAAGGGCACAAAAGAAGATATTCTTTTACGTGCAGAACTAGCTGAAGCCACCGCTGGCGTAAGCTGGGAAACTGTCGAGCAGAGAGAAAATCTCAAATTCTTGGCCCCAGAACAGGTCATAGGATCGCGGGAAAAAATCGCTGCGAAATTCATAGGGTTGGCTCGAATTAGAAATCCGTTGCTCTATCCGGCTGAGCTACGGGCGCAGATTGTTGCAACATTGCGCTGCGTGCCTTGGAAAATCCAGTGAATCGTTGACTCAACCACGAAGCGTCGCTCGTGATTCATTAAATCATCAAATCGTTGAAGCGTTGAAACGGGAGAGCTTCAACACGCACCATCCGCGCCGCACTGGAGAGATCAAGCGAAAGACAAAGAATGCCCAACTACCCTCAAGAAATCAGCTTGTCCCTATCGTAGAACAGGATATACCCGTGCTGTCGGAGGAAAATTATTAGGAAGAAGGTGCCCGACGGCATAATTATCTACATAAAGCCAGCCTGCTATGGCGATGAACCTTGCGACATTTACGAATACTTTAAGAAGAGCGAAACCTTCCCGCACGAGAGCACGGCCGATCAATTTTTCTCTGAGTCGCAATTTGAGAGCTATCGCATGCTGGGCGAGTACACGATAGAAAAACTTTGCCCCGACTCCGGCGGCGATTTTAGCTGTTTCGTTCGTGAGATCCTCACGAGTCACCTGCAAATCGAACCGCCCAAATGGCCCGAGTGGTTGGCACCATTGATTCAAACTTCTCCGAAGGCAACCGGCGCCACAGGTGCTACCTAACGAATGCTTCGTTAGCAAATAACCTCAATCGACCACAACGATTGCGGAGCGTTACCAACCCTCGGTTTGTGCCCGTTGCTCGATCTGCTCCAGGCTCGGATCAGTGTTGCTGATCCAATTCCGCGCCTGCGTGATTTCAGTCAGATTCACCGGAATTGCGCGCGGAATTGCTTCGCCTCTCGCCACCAGCGCGCCTTCATATTTTACGGGTTTGCCGCGTTTGATTGGAAACTTCCAATGATGCCCGAACTTGTAGAGCGCGTAATACATGGTCTTGGCCTCAGCAGCGGTCACACCGCTGCAACGCATCGCGTAGTAAAACATGCGATCACAATCCTGCCATGGCCGCTTGCGCGCGCCGTAGGCGACGTCGTGCAGCACCGACGCGTTGCGATATTTGCCTTCAAAAGGTCCACCCATGATCGACCAGAGGTAGCGCGGAATCGATGCGCCATCTACAACCGAACCGATCGGCGCGACCCAGACTTCTCCACGCGGATCAGTGTAGCGCAATTCAGTTAACAGCGTCATTGTTCGCCCGTCCGGATTCCATTTTGTCACCGGTTCACCGTTGTAGTGTCCCCATTTGGTCGCCCCTGGAATCGTTTGGTCTACACCGGGTGGGTCACCGGCCTTGTTGCTTGAGGCGCATCCAGCCAATGCGGTTGCGAATAGACCAATGAACGCGAACAATTGAATTCCCTTGCTGTTTCCCATGAGGGCAACGTTTATCGCGCAACATCCAAGATTCAACCCTGAGGTCGATCTCTTATGGAACCTGAGTCATTAGCGAAGGTCGCGGTTGACGGCGCCCAAATCGTCTGCTGCACGATCGGGACAGGTCCGCCGCTTCTGGTCCTGAATGGCTTCGCCGCAACGAGTGCTGACTGGGATCCATCATTCATTGATGGACTCGCGTCTTCGAACGAGCTCATCCTGGTCAACAATCGCGGGATGGGCGGTTCCACAGATGACGGGCAGCCATTCGATATCGCCAGGCTCGCTGATGATGCAGCGCATGTCATCGAGGCGCTTGGGTTCGAGCATACAAGCATTTTGGGATGGTCGATGGGCGGGTTCATCGCGCAGACGCTCGCCTTGGAGCACCCGGATGGCGTTGATAAGCTCATCTTGTTATCAACGGACTCGGGAGGAACGAATGCGGATCTCGCCTCGGCTGCAGTATGGTCGCAACTTATCGACACATCAGGCACGCCGCATGACCAGGCGCGTCGGTTGTTGTCCCTCCTTTTTCCAGCCGACATTGCCGGGGTTTTCTTTCGCGAATTCGGTGACGTTGTCGCAGCGGCGCGTGCGCAATTATCACCCGACCTCGTGAAGCGTCAGGTTGCGGCGATGGACGCGTGGCATCGCAGCGGCGTCGCGAGCCGGCTGCGAAATATCCGCGTGCCAGTGCTGATCGCTACGGGAACTGAGGACAGTGTGATCCCCGCTTCAAACGCGCTGAAACTCGTGAACACAATTCCTGGCGCGTGGCTGGCTCAATTCCCTCGCGGCGGCCATGCGTTCATGGCGCAGTATTCACAGGCACTCGCCGATCTGATCAACAGTTTTCTCGCACTTGATAAATCCAATTTGGAGCCGGTCTAACAAGCCTTGTAGCTACCGGCCTGTGGCCGGTCCATTTCAGCAATGCTTTTCGAAACGGCCCACAGGACCGTGGCTACACCGGCAGTCATCAGCTCAGCGCGTCCACGCTCTCCAGCGCTTGCGGATCGGTTTTGCGTAGCGTTCCACGTCCACTTTTTTTAGCCGTTTAACGCCGTCTCGCATGACATTGGCCGATTTCTCCCTGGCTGATTTAAACAGCGGCCACAAAAATGGTAGCGAAAGAATACTCCAATTGAATTTCCCCCACGGCGATTCCACCTCGAATTCCCGCTTGCGCTCACTGGGAGCGACGTAGCGGATCGCCAGCCCGATGGCGATTCCGAGGCCGAGTGCGCCCAGGATGGTCGGCACGGGATTTTCGCGCAGGAAATGTTCCGTGCGCTCCAACGTCCGGCTTGCCTTTTCTTTCGTTTGGTCCCACGTCTGGCTCATTTGCGTGGAACCTCCTTTGGTTGGTCGACGAAACTGCTCACGCCCAGTTGAGCCAATTTCTTCTTCGCGCGGCCGAAGCTGCGCCGGAAGCGGTTCGTCCCTCGTAACGTCGTTCTCGTTCGGATTCATACAAAATTCTATCGTATCCCGACGCACGATTGCGTTTCTCCACTCTAGCCGTTTCGCCGTGCGAACTGCAGCGGTCGAGCACGCGTCGCGCTTGCCATACGGAAATGGCTACAGGACTTGGCGATACGCTTTATAGACATCTTCGCCCCAAAGAACAAAAATCACTTTGTCCATCTCATCGGTGGCCCCGAGAAATTCGCGCGTCGTTTTGAGTGCAATGTGCCCGGCTTCCTCAATCGGATAACCGTAGGCGCCGCAACTGATCGCCGGAAACGCTATTGTTTTGATTTCGTTTTCCACGGCCAGCCGCAACGAATTCCGGTAACAATTTGCCAGCGTCTGCGCTTCGCCATGTTTCCCGCCCCGCCAGATCGGGCCGACTGTGTGAATCACGAAGCGAGCAGGCAAACGATAGCCGCGCGTCATCTTCGCTTGGCCGGGCAGACAACCTTCGAGCGTCCGACATTCCGCCAGGAGTTCGGGGCCCGCGGCGCGGTGGATCGCGCCGTCCACCCCGCCGCCACCCAGGAGCGTTGTGTTTGCCGCGTTCACGATTGCATCGACATCGAACGTAGTTATATCGCCGCGCACGATGGCAATTTCGCTCATACTCCCAGCGCTCATGGCGCCAGCCGATCAACCTGCCACGACCCATCCGCCTGTCTGGTGTAACGAAACCGATCGTGCAGCCGATTCGGCCGTCCCTGCCAAAATTCCATCATATCTGGTTTCAGGCGGTAACCGCCCCAGTGCGGTGGCAACGGGATCGGTTTGTCGCGAAAGCGCTCAGTCATTTCTGCCATGCGCGCGTCGAGCACACGCCGCGCGTCGATTTCTGCGCTTTGGCGGGACGCCCACGCGCTTAACTGGCTCCCGACAGGGCGCGAATGAAAATAAATTTGCGATTCTTCGCGCGTGGTCTGCTCCGCTTTTCCGCTGATGCGAATTTGCCGGTCGAGCTCGATCCAGTAAAACCCCAGCGCCGCGTACGGATTCGCCTCAAGCTCTTTCCCCTTCGTGCTTTCGTAATTGCTGAAAAACACGAAGCCGTCCTGATCAAAACTCTTTAACAGGACGATTCGCACCGACGGCCTGGCATCGCGACCCGCAGTAGCAAGACTCATCGCATTGACGTCACGAATGCCGGCCTCAATCGCGGCGGTGAACCAATTCCCAAACTGTTTAACCGGGTCTCGATCGAGGTCGCTTCGGCGCAGACCTTTCCCGACATGTTCGTAACGTGAAGCTGCAGGATCGCGTGGGACTTCCACGAGCATAAAAAACTCGGGGGAAGATCACGCCGCAAGGAAATTATCTAGCAGCGGCCGTGTCCAATCCGCTGCCGCGCCTGAAAAAATGCCTCAGTCCCATATGGACGGCGGTAGGAATTCAAAGTAGCCGATTCTAAGTTGGCCGCCTTCCTCGACGAGTACGACCTTGAGATTGAAGTATGGATCAAAGTCGTCGCTCTTCTTCAACTCTTCCACACTGATCCCCTCTCTTTGCGCCACATTTTGAAGTTCCTGCGGTGACAGTTCAGTGTGGATTTGGCCCCGCAAACTCGTCCTCCGGATCTCGGCGGGAATCCAATCAGGCATCGCCCCGATGGCAAACATGGAGTCCATCGCGCCGAATTGCTCCTTGCTGCGCCGGTTCAAAACGTCGGGATCCGTCGAAAATACGTGCAGCATTTTGGGCGCGCGAGGTGCGCCATGCGCCGCCTCAACGTATTGCATCAAGTACGCGAATTGTTCCACTGTCACGTTATCAAATGCATACGATTGGCTTTGCTGAGAATCAGAATCCTGCTCAGCAGGCTTAAACTGATCGAGGGACATCCGCGCTATGGCATACCTGGAGAGTAGCGCGTAAGCGTCCGCGTATTTTCGATTGGCGACTGCGATGAAGAATGGTTTGGCCGCAAGGAGATATTTGCGTTCATCCGGTTTCGCGTCCTTGTCTAAAAAATCGTCTTCGCTTTTTTGAACCGTTTTCTTTTCGCTCTCCTGACCTTTCCTGCCGCAACTTGTTAAGAAAAGAGGCAGCAGAATCGCCGCAGTCAAAATTGTGAGACGACAAGCAACTGACAGTGCGTTCGCATTCCTCTCACTCATGCTCATGCTGGTGCTCGAATCGGCTTCCGAGAACGAGCATGAGCAACAGCAGGAGCAAGAGCAAGAACAAGAAAACACCGAGATTGGAAAGTCCTCCGGTTCCATTTAATCTCTCGCGCATGACGTCGGTCTGGGATTTGGCGAACCCACAGTTGCGTGATCTCGCCGTTTATGAACCAGGAAAACCGATCGAGGAAACAGCGCGCGAAGTAGGCGTCGATCCGACCGCAATCATTAAACTGGCGTCGAATGAAAATCCGCTCGGCCCTTCTCCAAAGGCAGTGCAGGCGATGCGCACCGCACTCGAAAATGCGCATCTCTATCCCGATAGCAGCGGTATCTACCTGTGCAAAGCGATCGCATCGAAACTTGGCCTGAACTCTGAAAACGTGATTCTCGGCAATGGATCGAACGAAGTCATCGAATTTCTCGGACACGCCTTTCTGAATCCGGGCGACGACGTGATCACGTGTCAGTACGCCTTTATCGTCTACAAACTGCTCGCGACCGCTTTCAGCGTCCGCACTATTGAAACGCCAAGCCCTGATTATCAGCAGAACCTGGACGCAGCGCTGGAGGCAATCACGCCAAAAACCCGGCTCATTTTTATTCCGAACCCAAATAACCCAACCGGCACGTTAGTTTCTCAGGGCGCGATTGAGAGGTTCATGTCCCGAATTCCGGACAGCATCATTGTCGTTTTCGACGAAGCGTATTTCGAATTCCTCGACGATCCGCCCGACACGCTTCGGTATGTCCGCGAAAGGCGAAACGTGGTTGTGCTGAGGACGTTTTCGAAGGTTCATGGCCTTGCCGGCCTGCGAATCGGCTACGGCATTGCGCGGCGCGATCTGATCGAAATACTTCACAAGACGAGGCAGCCCTTTAACGTAAACAGCATCGCGCAAGCCGGCGCGATCGCAGCGCTGGACGATGAAGCGTATCTGCGCGAGACGAAGCGGATCGTGGACCAAGGTCTCGCTTTTTTGCAACAACAATTTGCCGAGATGCGAATTCCGTTCGTGCCAGCAGTCGCCAATTTCGTCATGGTAAACGTCGGCGACGGTTGCGCCGTGTTCGAAAAGCTGCTGCAACGAAAAATCATCGTGCGCCCCCTTAAAGGTTATGGCCTGCCGGAATGGGTCCGCATTTCTGTGGGCACAATGGAACAGAACAAGAAATTAATCGCCGCGTTGAAGGACGTGCTTTGAGCGAATGTCAGGCAGCTTTGCCTGACTCGGGCGGCAGGCTGCCTGTCGGAGGAGATAACCTGGCAGGTCGTCTCGCTTTCTCATTCCGTGCCTACGCATTTGGCAACCGGAGCGGTTGCCCTACAATTTGTGACCGCACACTAATGACTGTTTCTGACACTATCGCCGCCATCTCAACGCCGCCCGGAGAAGGCGCGATTGCGCTCGTTCGTATTTCTGGCGCAAACGCGATCCAAATCGCCGACAAGATTTTTCGCGGCAAGGAACAGCCGTCGCAATTCGTGTCACACGTTCAACATCTCGGCGAGATTTTCACCGCCGAAAATCAGTTGATTGATCAAGTCGTACTTTCCGTGCACCGCGCCCCCGCCAGTTACACCGGCGAAGATTTAGTGGAGATCAGCTGTCACGGCGGCACGTTGGTTTCGGCGAAGGTTTTGGAAGTGTGCCTGCGTGCAGGGGCGAGCGCGGCGCGCCCCGGTGAATTCACCGAGCGCGCATTTCTGAACGGTAAGATGGATCTCACCCAGGCCGAGGCGGTGATCGATCTGATCCGCGCTCGGACTGATCTGGCTCTGCGTTCGGCTACCGAACAACTAGAAGGCAGGCTCGGCGCTCTAATCAGGAAGATCCGCGATGAATTGATCGCGCTGCTGGCGCACGTCAACGCGTCGATCGATTTCCCAGAGGAAGGGATTGAACCCGACGAGGGCGAACTGCTCCGTGCCCGGCTCGATTCTGTTCGAGAGGAAATCGCCGGGTTGCTGGCGACTGCTGATCAGGGTCGTGTCCTGCGCGAAGGCGTGCGCGTGGTGATTTACGGCGCGACAAACGCCGGCAAATCGAGTTTGCTCAATCGTCTGCTTGGCTACGATCGCGTGATCGTTAGCGACACTCACGGCACCACGCGCGATACAATTGAGGAAACGGTCAATCTGGAGGGCGTACCGATCCGGTTGCTCGACACTGCGGGCCTGCGCGCTTCGCAAAGCGACCTGGAGAGTGAAGGAATCGCACGTACACAAAAGTCGCTGGAACTTGCCGATTTGCGCCTGCACATCGCCGATCGCAATGCGCCGAAGCCGGCGCATTTCAACGGAGCGACCACCGATCCAAACGAAATTGTCGTTTTGAACAAGAGCGATTTGCCGGAGGACAATGACTGGAAAGATTTTCCTGGATTACGGATTTCCTGCGTGACCGGAAAGGGTTTGCCCCAGCTGCAAAAGGAAATTCTGGCGCGTATTCGGCAGCAAAATCTGAGGCCGGAAAGCGCGATCGCGATTAACACGCGTCATCGCGATTGCCTCCGTCGGGCGTTGGAGTCATGCGATCGCGCGCGAACGGCGTTGGGCGACGGATTATCCGGCGAGTACGTTGCGATTGATCTTGATCAAGCACTGCGCGCTGTCGGCGAAGTCATTGGCGTCGTGGATGCGGAACAGATTCTCGCCTCGGTGTTCAGCCAGTTTTGCATCGGAAAATGACAATAAGTTGAAGCGGCAGCACAAATGAAGAACGGCTACGAACTATTCGTTAGGCCGCTGCTGTTTTCTCTGGATCCTGAGACCGCGCATCACGTGACGATGCGATTGCTTCGCGGCGCATCGCATTTCGATGTCGCGTTGCGCGCGCTCAGGCTTCTTCGGCCGCTGTCCAAACCGACCGCCCTATTTGATCTGACCTTCCCAAACCCAATTGGACTTGCGGCCGGGCTGGACAAAAACGGTGTCGCCCTTTCCGCGTGGGCAGCACTCGGGTTCGGTTTCGTCGAGATCGGGACCGTGACTGCAAAAGCGCAGCCTGGAAATCCCAAGCCGCGCATTTTTCGGTTGCCCGGGCAACAAGCGTTGATCAATCGGCTTGGTTTCAACAACGAGGGCGCGGACGCGATTGCGCACCGATTGGCGGCGCTGCGTGAAAGCGGCCGATGGCCGGCCGTTCCAGTGGGGATCAATATTGGCAAGTCGAAAGCAACGCCGCTCGACCAAGCGACAGACGATTACCTCTACTCGTTTCGCTTGCTGCGGGAGTTTGCTGATTATATCACGTTGAATATCAGCTCGCCAAACACACCCGGTTTGCGCGAGTTGCAGGGGCCTGAAAAGCTTTCGGAATTGCTGCACGCCATCAGCAATGAAGCAGGAACAGCTCCAAAACCGCTGGTCGTGAAAATTTCACCAGACCTGTCAGGCGGTGAACTGAAAGCCATTCTCGCTGTATGTGACGAGAACGGTGTGTCAGGAATCATCGCGACGAACACGACGCTGGATCATTCCTCGATTGCGCCGCAACTGGATCAAGCAGGCGGGTTGAGCGGAGCGCCACTGCGGGAAAAATCGACCGCATGCGTGCGTGAAATTGCCGCTCGATCTACAATCCCAATAATTGCTTCCGGCGGAATCCGCGACGCAGAATCGGCGCACGAGAAATTTCAGGCGGGCGCACAACTGATTCAGCTTTACACCGGGCTGGTTTACCGCGGTCCGCAGCTTCTACGCGAAATCATGGATAGATTGTAGGGCGGGCGCATCGCCCGCTCGGCAATGTTTGGCAACCGGAGCGGTTGCCCTACAGTTGATCGATTTTTCAGAATGAAACTCTCCCGCAAGATCCTCAAGTTCACAGAGTCGCTGACCTACCGGCGCGGCTGGCGTAGAGCGCAACGCTCGATTTTTCGCGTACCGCTCGAGACAATGCTTGCGCAGATCGACTGGGAACGCGCACGGGAGATCCAGCAGCGATATGCGAATTGCACTGCGGGCTACGCTAAATACGCAGATATCCAGCCGTGGTTGCGATTGAATCGTGAACGCGTGCAGGATTTGAATCTTCATCGCTCGGCGCCCAAACGTGTTCTCGACCTCGGCTGCGGAGGCGGATTCTTCTTGTTCATCCTGAAGAACCTTGGCCACTCCGTCATGGGCCTCGACGTCGACCGCGTTCCGTTATTCGGCGAATTACTCGAGTTGTTCGGCGTACAGCGAGTCGTTTATAAAATCGACGCATTCGAGCCGCTGCCGGACCTCGGTCAACAATTCGATTGGATCACGGCATTCTCTACGAACTTTTACCTTTATCATCCGGCAAAAAAACGTTGGGAAACGGCGGAATGGGATTTCTTCCTGCGCGATTTGCAGCACCACCTGGCGCAGAGCGGAAAAATCTTTCTTGGACTGAATCCCCTCTACAACGGCGGCTATTACACGCCTGAAATACGTGATCTTTTTCTCAGCCGTGGTGCAGACGTCGAGCGGGAACGAATTTTTTTCGAAAACGGCGTGCGCTTCTGACGTGTAGCTTCCGCTGTCCCCCAGCGGACATTTACGTTGAGGCCAGCACCCGACGTGTGCCGAAGACAGCGCACACTACAGCGAACTACGGAGTTGCCGTCGGCGCTTCAGCGGGAGGTTCGTGGAAGCGATGATGTCGCCAGCGCCGATGTCGCTCTTCTATTTGCTTCAGCTTTTGACGCTGTTCATCGGTGAGCTGAGCAGCAATCTGGCGATGCGCGTCGGCAATGACCTCGCGAACTCGTCGACCTGTGTCTCTCCGAATATCTCGCAGTTGAGCAGTTGTCTTGTCGATGATTGGCGAAATTTTCGCAAGTTGTTCCGGGGTGAGATTGAGTTCAGCGCGGAGCCTGTCTTTCATTCGTCCGCCTATTCGCTCGGGATGACGCAGTTCAAAGAAATGATGCCGGGCATATGATCCGCCAACAAACGCGCCGGTGATTCCACCCGCGACAAACACCAGAAGGAAGCCCGCGATAAGTTTCCATTGCAACGCCCGGTTCATTTCAAAACTCATCCTGGATCGCCGAATCCGCGATGGCGAATTCATTGGCGAACGATTCGCGGATTTCGCGACTCTGATTTGCTTCACGAACCGCCGCAATTGTTGATATGACGATCACGGCTGCCGACAGCACGGCCACGCGTCGAATCAGTCGCACCACACCGTTCGCCTTTGGCCTACCAGCGCGCCACAGCGCGACCACGCGAGTATCGAATCCAAACGGCATCGCCGCCGGAACTTCTTCGTCCGCCTGAGCGGCAGATCGCAGCAACCGATCGATATGTTCGTTCTTCATTGCTTTTCCTTTTCCGAAATTTTCGCGAGCTGGTGTTTCATTTTCTGCCGGGCTCGAAATGCTCGCACTTTAACGAGCGCCGCGCTCCAGCCGGTGATCTTGCGTATTTCTTCCACGCTGCGTCCCTGCAAGTATAGCAAATCAATCGCCAGCCGCTCCACAGGCTTCAGCGCTGCCAGAAGATGCTCCATCAGTTGGCGCGAAGCGAACCGCTGGTCCGGCGCCAGTTCCTCGCTGGAGCTTGCCAGATTTTCCACCACGGCTTGCTCTTCAATGCTGAGATCAGCATGACGCACTTCCGGCCGCACTTTTTCCCATTCGATTTGGTTGAGACAAGTGTTGACCGCAACGCGCGAAACCCAGTGCTCCAGCGGCACGTTCCCCGAAAACTGCGACAGCTTTTGGAATACTTTAATGAAAATCATCTGGCAAAGGTCCTCCTCCGAGGTGCGGCGCGGATGATGCGCGCGGACGATTTTGGCCACCAGCGGATAAAGCCGGCGCACCAGCGCACGAGCTGCTTCGTCGTCGTTTTGAAGCGCAGCTTTAACCAGAGCGCCTGCGTCAGAATCATCCATGTGATCGAGAGCGCATCCACACCATTAACCATGACAGGCGCGGCTGCGCATTGGTTACAACTTCTCGTGTAGCGGTGCTTGTGCCAAGCACCCGTAGGTTCAGGCGCTACCACACTAAACAGAGTTTTTTTGTAACCCGTGCGCCGTGCGCGCGGTCATGTCCTTCAGAGCGCGAAGAGCGCTTTGCAAACAACAAATGAAACCAACTATGAAAAGAAACCTATTAGCACTTGCAGCCGCCGGTGCGATCGCGCTGGGCGGTTTTGTCGTTGTGCAGGCACAAGCTGGCGCCGGCGGCGGCGCTGGACACTGGCACGGCCATGCGTTCGGCCTTCGAGGACTCACTGACAAATTGAATCTGACGGCTGACCAACAGACGAAGGTTCAACCCATCCTCGATGCGGCCAAACCGCAAATCGCCGCCATTCATCAGGAGGCAATGCAGAAGATGCAAACAGTGATGACTAGTACGCTGTCGCAAATTCGGCCGCTGGTGAACCCTGATCAACAGAAGCAAATCGATGCGATCCAAAAAGCGCACCAGGACATGATTAACGCCAGGAAAGAACTGCACGACGCGATCGGAGAATAATTTCCCGTTCGTTCAGCGCGACTAGGGAAAAGGCGGCGATCTCACAAGGATCGCCGCCGGGGGGGCTCTCGCTGGGCGTCTGACACAGAGTCGATCAGGCTCAGCCTCGTTTCCTTCTCACCGAAACCAAAAAGAGAATCACGCCAATCGCAGCGAGAACGGCGGCGGCGGTGAAGCCCATGGATGAGATTTCGGCGCGTGAATGATAATTTTCTTTCAACCGCGCAGCGAGGCCGATGAGAAAGCAAAGAACTCCTATGCAGACCAGGATTAAACCGATCGCTTTCCGGTCATCGGCAGAGATTTTCATTGGCAGCGGCAATCAAATATAGCCGCGAGCCCAAAATTCAAGTGCGCTCTTTGCGTGGGGAGCGTTAATATTGGGGGTGCGCGCAATTCAGCCGCTCATTTTTGCACTGCTCATGTTAATGGGTGTGGCTTTACGTGTGGATGGGCAGATCGATCGCGTCACGGGGAAAAATTTCGCCACGCGATCGGAGGTTCTAGCGACCCATGGAATTGTTTGCACCAGTGTGCCGGCTGCCACGCAGGTTGGGCTCGAAATTTTAAAGCACGGCGGCAGCGCGGTGGATGCGGCCATCGCCGCAAACGCGACCCTCGGTTTGATGGAGCCTGTTTCGTCCGGGATCGGCGGGGATCTGTTCGCCATCGTTTACAGCGCAAAAGAAAACAAGCTTTACGCAATCAACGGGAGCGGCCGTTCCCCGCTTGGTCTGAGTTACGATCAGATGAAAGCCGAACTGGCGAAGCTGCATCGCGACACGATTCCGCCGATAGGCATGCTGCCGATCAGCGTTCCCGGTTGCATCGACGCATGGGCGGAGCTGCACAAAAGATTTGGCAAACTGAAATTGAGCGACGATCTCGCCCCGGCGGTTCGTTATGCCGAGGAAGGTTTTCCGGTCACCGAATTGATCGCGTACTACTGGGCCTTCGGTCCGCGCCTTTACAAAGGATTGCCCGGCGCGTTTCTAGAGACTTACACGCTTGATGGCAAAGGACGCACGCCCGGTAAAGGTGACATCTTTAAGAACCCAGATTTAGCGAGAACGCTGCGATTGATTGGCGAGAAAGGGCGCGACGCCTTCTACAGAGGCGAGATCGCTGACAAGGTCGACGCGTTTATGCGTGCCAATGGCGGGTTCCTGCGGAAAACCGATTTCGAGAAGCACACCTCGACGTGGGTCGACCCCGTCTCGGTAAACTATCGCGGTTACGATGTGTTTGAGCTTCCGCCGAACGGTCAGGGAATCGCCGCATTGCAAATGCTGAACATTCTCGAAGGATTCGATCTGCGCGGAATGGGACGTAATTCATCCGAGACGGTCCACACCATGATCGAAGCGAAGAAGATCGTGTGGGCCGATCGCGCGAAATTTTACGCGGATCCCGCGTTTGCGAAAATTCCTCTGACCGGTCTTGTTTCGAAAAAATACGCAGCGGAGCGTCGCAAATTGATCGACCTGAATCACGCTGCTAAAACTGTAGAACCAGGCGTGCCGCCTGAAAATCCCGCAACCTCGCAGCCGACACGACTGCCGCTACAGAGTCGCCTGCTCGATCAAGGGGACACGATTTACATGTGCACTGCCGATGACGAGGGCAACATGGTCTCGCTGATTCAAAGTAATTATCGCGGGATGGGCAGCGGCATCGTGGTGCCGGGCCTCGGGTTTATGTTTCAGGATCGCGGTGAACTTTTTTCGATGGATCCGACTCACGCGAATGTTTACGCGCCGGGCAAACGTCCGTTTCATACCATTATTCCTGGGTTCGTGATGAAAGATGGTAAACCATGGGAAGCTTTCGGTGTGATGGGCGGCGGTATGCAGCCGCAAGGCCACGTTCAAGTGATTACGAACCAAATCGATTTCGGCTTGAACGTGCAGGAGGCCGGCGATGCTTCGCGCTGGCAGCACGAGGGCGACTACGAACCTACTGGAGAAAAGATGACCGCATCAGGCGGATACGTTGAACTCGAAAGCGGTATTCCGTACGAGACGGTGCGCGACTTGCGCAAGAAAGGTCACGACGTGCGTTTCGACGTCGGCGGCTACGGCGGTTACCAAGCCATCAAAGTCGAATTGCATGATGGCCGGCGCGTTTATGTCGGCGCCAGCGAATCACGCAAGGACGGAATGGCCGCCGGCTATTAACTTCGCTTGTAGGGCGTCTGTGTCAAACGCCAAAACAATTGGATCGGCGTTTGACACAAACGCCCTAGAAGTTTCGATCTAATTCTTCGGCGCTTTAAGTTCAGCGAGTTTTTCTTCGGCGTTGGTCACGTCGGATTTATGCGCGCTGCCGAGCTTAAGTAATCTTTGCTGACGACGCAGGTTTGCTTCAGCGAATTCAAGCTCAGCGCGCTCGCGTTTTGCCACTGCCATTTGCGCAGCTTCGGTTAATTGCGCCAGCACTGCTTTTGCAACGTCCAGTTCTTGTTTGCCAGCTTCACCAGACGCAATGCGCGATTCCTGCTCGGTAACTCTTTCTTTGGCTTGCGCAACTCGTGCGCTTGCCAGCTCAGCTTCGCATTTGGTCACCTTCAACGCTCGCTGCTCGACTTCAACTTTCGCAAGCACGCCGATCTTCCAAAGGCGTTCCGCGCCGGCCGCATTTTGTCTTGCGCGTTCCAGTTGTTTCTCCCAGCGCGCAACCTCACCATCGGGCGTTCTCGTCTCGGCTAGTTCGTCCGAAAGATTTTGCTTCAATATCGGCGGTTCAATGTCGAACTCGCCGGGTTCTTCCGAGTTGCTCAGTTGATCCGCCGCTAGTGCGATCATTGCGCTGGTCAAGAATGTCACCGGCAGCGCAATTGCGCGGATCATGCTGCGAGTTTATCACAAAATTCTAAATCAAGGAACGATCGTTATACCGGCAAATGGGCGCCGCGCTGGCAAACCATTTATCGGCCGCCGCGCAGGTTTGATGCGAGGCATCCCGTAGGTTTGTGAATCGAGAAGCTCCAAAACCCAAGCTCCAAACTCCAAAGAAACTCCAATCACCAAATTCCAAAACGCGCGGCGGGTGTTTGAATGTTTGAAGGCTAAGGTTTCTCTGGAGGTTCGATGTTGAATATTGGAGCTTCGGTGGTGCGAACTACAACAAAATCCACATGCAAAGATTTCGTTCGACCGTTGTAATCAACACATTATCGCTGATTCTGCTGGCGCCGGTTTGCGTAACCGGACAGGAAAGGTCTCATGTTACTTCCGGGCAAGTGACCCGCGCGATTCAGGAGCTCGAAACAATCGCGCAAAAGAAAATTCAGGAAGGCGCCGTGCCGGGAATTGCCATCGCAGTCGTGTTTCAGGACGGGGTAGTTTACGCGAAAGGATTTGGCGTTCGCGATGTAAACACCAAGGAGTCGATTGATGCAGACACGGTATTTCAGCTGGCGTCCGTTTCGAAACCGATTGGCTCGACAGTCGTGGCGGAGTTGGTGGGCGAAGGAAAAATCACTTGGGACTCAAAGCTCAGCGCGCTCGACCCCGGTTTCGCCATGTTTGATCCGTGGGTCACGCGCGAAATCACCATCCGCGACATGTACGCGCATCGTAGTGGTTTGCCCGATCACGCGGGCGATCTGCTCGAGGACCTTGGGTTTACGCGCGCGGAAATATTACATCGCCTGCGGTACCAACATACGGACGGCAGTTTTCGTTCCCATTACGCCTACACAAACTTTGGAATGACCGAAGCCGCTGTGGCCGCGGCAAAAGCGTATGGCCAGGAATGGGAAGCGCTCTGCCGGGAAAGGCTGTACAAGCCGCTCGGCATGACTTCGACCAGTTCGCGATATGCCGATTTTTTCGCGCGCCCAAACAAGGCATTAGGACACGTGCTGGTTGACGGCAAATGGGTGCAAAAATTCAAACGCGATCCGGACGCGCAATCCCCGACCGGCGGTGTGAGTTCGTCGGTTAATGACGTGGCGAAGTGGATCCGTTTGCAGCTGGCCAATGGAAAGTTTGATCGCAGGCAAATCGTCGACCAAAAAGCGTTGACCGAGACGCACCATCCGCACATGCTCACCGGCTTTAATCCGTTCACGGAATTACCAACTTTCTACGGGCTAGGATGGAACGTAAGCTATGACCAGCAGGGTCGGTTGCGGCTGAACCACTCCGGGGCGTTTGATCTGGGCGCAGCGACCTTTGTAAACCTCGTGCCTGCCGAGCAACTGGGCATCGTCGTTCTCACAAACGGGTACCCCGTGGGTATTGCGGAAGCTTTGGGGACGATATTTCCCGACATTGCATTGTATGGGAAACCGACGCAGGACTGGTTCCTGCTTTTTAAGCAGCTGTATTCCGACCCGGCGACGACCGGCACCGTGCTCGGATTCGACTATTCAAACCCACCGGCGACATCAGCGCCCGCGCTAAAGAACAGCGTTTACATCGGCAAATACACGAACGATTTCTTCGGTGAGGTTTCGATCATCGAACACGACGGAGGGTTAGCGATCGTTCAAGGCCCGAAGAACATGACCTTCGCGATGAAACATTATGATCGCGACACATTCACCTATCAAACGACTGGCGAGAATGCTGTCGGCACAAGCGGTGTCACTTTTACGATCGGGCCTGA